>JAWXTZ010000077.1:0-10938 GCA_044433085.1 Akkermansia sp. | reverse complement strand
CGCGGTTTTGACGGCAACATCCGAACGATGAAACGCAAACTAGTAAGAAGCTTATGAACGAACTCATCACCCTCTTTCAAACCATACTCGGTGAAATCTTCGATAACATCAACATCTACACCCAAAATGACGTGGATGAACGCACATCACCCTACATCCTTGTTGAGTGTGACGCGACAGAAGAACGCATCGCAGGCAACCGCACGTGGGAGTACGAAATGCGCCTCAAACTCAGCGTGAACGCCCATGACTGGAAACGTGCCGACTTTGAAAAGCAATTCAACATCCTATCCGCTGCTGTCCTTGACCAGCTTTGCCCCGCATCCATCAATCCATCTCTTGAGCATGTTTATGTCTACAGCGTGCGAACCACTGCTATTTCAGCCCCTGAGACGCTGGATGACGACCTTTCTATCACCCTCACTTTAACCATTATTACACAACAATGATTACCTCCGTTAAAATTGGCAACTGCACCTATGCCCTTACCGCAAAAGAGATTGTCTTCAACAGAAACCGTGAAACAGGCGATTCAGTCACGCTGAGTTACGAAGTGCCTGAAGAATCTGCCATGAGCTCGCTACCATCACTCGGAAGCAGCACATCCATCCTTCAAGGCGTGCTATTGGACAAAATTACCGTGACACCTGGCACCGCTGGGATTGCCACCGTTAAGCTTGATTACACCTCAGGTACCGATGGTGGAGACGGTGGCGATGACGATGACGACGATGACGATGACGACGATGATGAGAACCAAGAAGGAACTATTGTGGAGCAAAGTCTTGAAGGCAGCGTCTCCGATGAACCTATTCTAACTCACCCTGCCTTTGAAAATTTATCAGATGACAAGCTGGAATACCTCAAATCTATCCAAGACGGAGCTCGCAGTTGGGAGGAAGTCACGGTGCTAAACACGGACGGCTCCGTCAAGCTCAACAAACTAGGCTTACCCTCTAAGCAAACGCTCAACACCTTATTAACCAACTTAGGGGATAAAGAGAAAACGGTCGGTCGGCTCTTACTCAAAGGTGTTCAGTCCTATCGGTGCCCAGGTGCCACGTGGCGGGAGAAACGCAACGCATCCAGCAGCGATGTCAGCATCGGTGGGCTGGGTAAAATTGCCGCCCCTAGCGGAGCCCCCACACCAGCGGGGCGCAACTGGCTGATGATAGGAAAGAATTTGAGCAAAAACTCGGATGGTCGAAGCTGGACAATCGAGTCCATTTACGAACTTTCAGGTCCAAACGGCTGGGAACCAGCACTATACAGCTAACATGAACTTACCTAAAACAGTAAAAGGCGGTGACAAGCTCACCGCCACCTACCTGAACTCCATCCGCACTGCCTTGAAAGACCTTCAGCAGCAGATGGTTCGCAGACGTTTGTTGCCAGGTTCAGGATATTCCATCAAGGAGAGTGCGGGTGGTAGCTCCCTCTGCATCCACAACCAATCCGAGTTCTTAAGACAGGCTAGCACGATCAGTTACACCAACACAGACTTCTCTCTGCGCATCAAGCCTCAAGAGTTGTGCAAGGTCAGCGAAGATGGCGAGTGGGATGTTATCCTGCAAGTTCACATAGGTGAAATCCGCAACGCAAAGGGAGAGAGCGTTCTTGTCGAAAGCATGGAAAAAAAAGACGGAGAAGGCGAGGGCGAGGGCGGTGACGCGGGTGGAGAAGGTGAAGAGACTGTTTCGACTTGGGATATGGATGATTGGGTTGATGTTGGTAAAGTCAGCAAGTCAACCATCGAAGTTTGGGTTAAGTTTACGGATAATGGAGGTGACCTGCCCACAGATGCCGTCTTCAGCACCGAAGAGAAAGACGATAAATCAATCTACATCGCCATCGGGCAAATCCAACCAGACACCGTTGATGACGAATCATGCTACTTTATCGACCAATATCAAATTGGCACCATTGAACTTGGTGCAACTGGGGGTGCCGACATGCCATTTGATGCACAAATCGTTGCCATCGAAAACGAATGTGCCGACATGGGGGTCGAGCTTCCAGAAGAGGAAAAAAACAAGAAATATGTCAACATCAACGAGGGGCGAGTCTTCTTACCCGAAGCCCGTTACGCCACCATTCCCGCCAAGGAAAACTACCTCAATGCCGCCAATTCGCTAGAGGCAAAAGATGGCTATCTCATCCTAGAGCTGACCCAAGACAGCTCGGGCAACATCAAGTACCAATACAGAATCTCCGAAAGCTTAGAAGGCACGGAGGTCACCGCATCTGAAGAATCAGGAACCAGCAGCGAAGTATGAGCCAACCCAACGTCGAAGATATTTTACGCCTCGCCCTCGGTAAATTCGAGGGTGATGAAACAACTCAATTCCAGCATGGAGACTGGTACACGAACCCGCATCCCTATGATACCTATGAACACGATGAAGGCTTAAAAGAGTGGATGCTAGGATTACAGTCTGAAACAGCGGAAAACTGTGAAGACGACTTACAGGGATGGACCTACGTTGCCGACTACACCATCCATCCGATGACACCCTATAAAACCGCAGGTACAGGAGGACCATTTTACATTCACGCCCGCATCAACGATGAGAATAAGCTTGAGTTTGGCATCTTTACTTCAAAAGCCAAGGCTAGCAATGCTAAGCCCATGAAGTGCGCACTGGGACGCGTTAGCGAAGAGAGCTATCACAAGTACGTCCATGGCGACCAGCAAGCACCAACGCTGCGCATTGCGGGCAAGGAAGAATCGGAAAAGATGCTCCTCAAAGGGGGCAAGCTCATCAAGAGCGCGTGCCCAAAATTTGCAGGCTGCTTCATGTATATGGGTGGCACGATTCTTCAACTCACCATTAAGACAACACGTATCACTAAGGATGAAGACGGAAAAATCCTAGACCAAGAAGAAATTACCGATGCACCATGGTTCAAGCAAATACAACTTTATGGGCACCTTTGGACGTACTGGTCAAGCATCATCGACAACACACTCTATTTCGTTGGCATTCCCCTCTATAACGGAAACGAATCTGGCACCTGTGTTTTCACACAGAGAGAAGAACGTACAATTGATAGAACAAAAGAGCCAGCCGAAACAACCAACACCTATCAGCACATTAGGCAGCCTGTGAACTTGCCGCCCACAGAAGACGACTTGAAAAGCTATTTTCTCAGCAATGGCTGGATTCTTCAAGACTATAGCTCAACCCCGAGTTGCCCGCTCTATAATATTCTACGCCAATACTTCGGTCTCGATGAACGAGGGTACTTTTCCACGCGTAACTTTAATGTATCCAGCTGGTTTAACAGTAATTGTGACACGAGCGCCAAAACAACACTTTGCTCACGCGTCATTGCAAACATCAAGGATGGTGTGCTCACCCAATGCCACCATGGCGACATCAACGCTCGCCTTACGGCATGGTCATCAAAAGGCGGAGTTTTCGCAGAAGCGGGCTCCATCACCGTTGCCAATCAATACGAACACCCATCACAAAACGCTTCAGAAGAAAATAATGAAGAAAACAAACTGTACAACATCTGGCGCATTGGGCAATCAGGTTATGTCTTATGCCAATATCCCTACGACCGTATCGGCACCGTACGCATTTCTGCACAATGCTTTAGCACCTCGCATCGCGGCTATACTTATAATATCGCGGCTCTAGGAGCAACCACGCCTCCTCATTCGTGCTATCCAGGTAGCACCCTTTCAAATTACACATGCTTAGAAGGCGAATTCATCGACATAACTATCGTGAAGAAAGATGAGGATGATTCTGACAAAGAGCCATCTGAACCAGGTGCAGGAGCTGATGTTGTTGAAGAGGAATCCATTGAGGAGCCACCTGAAGGATTACTTGCCGAATACTACGATTATCAACTTGGTGCTGATTCCGATGATTACCCCATCAAAATCACCATGACTCCAAACATGATTGATTTACGTTCGTATTTCGAGGTCAACAAATGCTACAGCAAGGATGAGACGGATGCTCTCGCATCAACAGTATCATACGATTTTACGCTTAACGAGAATAGCAAATACCTTAAAACTCCGTCTTATTCGTACACGGTGGACATCGAAGCTGAGGGACAGGATGGCCCTTTTGAGGCGAAGAAGGGCGAAGAGAGCCTTGGGCAACGAACCATTGTCGTTGGAGGACTCACCTCCACAAAGACGGATAAATCCATCACCGCCACGGTCTCCTTCGCGACAAACAGCGGAGGGAGTGGCTCCACCAAAACAACATCACAAACAATCACCCGCTCATCCCAAAAAGAAGATTGGCGGCTCGTTGGGCAAAGCGTCTGTACGCCCATGGATAAGTTGGAAGTACCCGCTAGTGCAAAATACCTCAAAATCACATCGGGCGGCACCTACACCTTCAAAATCCCTGAAAAGGTCTACCTCATCAACTGGACGGAAACGTGGGAGGAGGAAGAAAAAGAGACCGACCCCGACACAGGTGAAGAAACCACAAGGAGGGTCGTCCATAACAAAAAAATTCAACGCTACTATTACACCGAACAGGAGAGAGATAGCACCTACGACAGTTTGATTAATGATGGTCCTTGGGACACGACCGAAGGCGTTGCTCATGAACTCGTAGGCAAGCCAACAAAAAGAAATCAAGCGGGTAAAGCCTACATCAAGGTTCATGAAAAAAATATCTCCGTCAGCCTTTTCCAGATGCAGGATACCATGCTTTGGCTCGACACAGCCACCGCTGAAGAAAGCGGAAGCCTAACCATCACCGCTTCATCTGGCACCTTCACAGCAACAACAAGCACATCTAGTGTAACCCAAACAAACCCATGAGTACGATTAACCTAGTAGTTTCTACCAAAGAACAAATCAAACAGAAAGTTGCAGGTGAACTGCAATCCACAGCAAACCTCCTCGATGACGGAAGCGGCTTCTGGTCGCACGAATTCAACGAAGACGGCAGCCGCAAAGACAGCCAAAATGCCAAAGGCGGTGGACTCGTAACCATCACCGTTACATTCAAACGCTGACGAAGAAACGCATCAAACTAAGCTCTAGCCTCGGTTTCAAGCTCAGGCAGGTAGCCACAACCACAAAAATTTGACACAGGCTCTATAGTATGGCAACAATCATTGGAACAGTAGGCGTATTCGGTTTGGACAATGACCAACAAGGCATCATCCTCGAATCGCAAGACATTACCTACAAGCCTGATAGCAAGGTTCAACGCGACTATCAGGGCAAGAAAATTGGCATCATCTTCTACGATGATGATATCGAAGTCAGCTTAAAGGGCTTCATCCCTCGGACGGATGCTACCGACATTAAAGTCGGTACCACGCTCTCGCTGGCAAACTCACTCCCTGCTCATGGACTTGCGGAAAGCATGAACACAGGCACCACGGCAGTGACAGAAATTAAAATCGGTCTCAAAAATGAAGACCTCGCCACTTTTGAAGTGACGGCAGCTCACTATGACTTCACATGAGAAATTCATACGCTCCCAAGCTCATTGAATACTTAAAGTCGGAAGATGGCGACATTGAGAGCTTGATGCTCGCTGCATGCCTCACGGCACTAGGTATCCCCTTTGATGAAAGACCCGCCTTTCGAGTCACTGGGGATACTACCCCAGCCGTCAACTGGCTCTTTGAAGACAAATCCCTTGATGGCAAGTTTAACACCAAGGAAATGCTGCACAAGTGGCAGGATAAGGCTTGGATTCAGCAATCGGACAACGAGCATCCGCTCTCCTACGTGGCAGCAGCGATGCTCAACCTTAAAACCCTCATCACCCATCACATCGGACAAGCCCCCAAAATTGAGCTCGTCAAACGTGGCAACAAAACCCTCATTATCCCTGAGGGTACCCCTGAAAGCCAGCTCGGCATCCTTTTAAAACAATTCACCAAATAACACCACCATGGCAATTACCATTGAAACACGTGACACAACCAATAACGCTTCTATCATCACGCCAGCTGCAAAAGTTGGCAATCTGACAATGCGTCCCATCTCCCTTGGCTCCATTGAGCTTCTGCGTGAAATCGGCAACCCTCTTGCATCAGGAAACCAGACAATGATTGACTCTCTTGATGCTTCCATCTTTGCCCAGTTTATTTGGGTTCACGCAGCTCCGATTGATGAAGTGGTCGATACCATCTATAACGACTTATCTTCGCTCGCCCGAAAAGTAACAGTATTTAGCCTCAATATCAGCCCTCAAGACCTCAATGCTCTTGCAGCTAACTTACAAAGGGATTTGGGTGCCATCGAAGCCGCCTCTGCTCAACCTGAAGAAAGTGATTCAGAAAGCCCAAACGCGCCAACCCCTCATTAAACGCCAGCATCGTATTCACCGTAGCACGCGCCACAGGCTGGTCGGAGGAGACAATCCTCTGGATGCCGCTTAGGCGCGTGCTTCAGTATTTACACTGCAGTTGGCTTAATGAGGGGATTAGCACCGATTGGCGCAGTGAATCCGCTGAACGAACAGCAACCCAACAAGAGCTCTATCTTAGACTCCTACCCATGACCAAACCATGAGCGACGTTATCTTTACATTCTCAGGCGATGCAAGCTCGCTTCAAGCCGCCTTGAACGACATTAAGGGCGCGATCACATCCACCCAGCAAAGTGCTTCTGGGCTTGCCAATGTCATCACTGCGGCTTTTGCGGCTACAGCAGCCTCTGTGGCGGGCTCATTTGTTGCCATTAACGCAGCGGCACAACGTGAAACCCTAAGCACTGCTTTTATCCCACTACTAGGTTCAGCGGAAGCCGCTCAAGAACGCATGGCTGAATTGGCTCAATTTGCCGCTTCTACGCCTTTTCAAATCAACGAGATAGCCGCAGCCTCCAAGACGCTTGAAACGCTTACAGCGGGGGCTCTATCTACAGGAGACGGCTTACGTCTCGTAGGTGACATTGCAGCCTCAACCAATACGCCCTTTGCTGAAATTGCTGTGACCGTAGGTCGCCTTTATGCTGGTTTAGATTCTGGTCGCCCCGTCGGTGAAGCCATGGCTCGCTTACAAGAATTGGGGGCAATTTCGCCCTCTGTTCGGGCTCAATTAGAATCCATGCAGAAGGCTGGCCAAAAAGGCTCAGCTGTCTGGGCGGCAGCAGCCCAAGACCTCAATAAGTTCAAGGACTCCATGTCCCTTCAGTCCGCTACATGGGCGGGTAAAGTATCAACCATGGCGGACGCATGGGACGAGCTTCTTGTCAAGATAGGTCAACCGCTGATGGTCGCCCTCACGCCAGCGATGGATGCTATAACAAAGACCTTAGCTGATTTGAGCACTCAAGCGTCAAGCTTTGGCGAGGGTGTTGCTACTGTCTTCACTGGACTTGCAGCGGGGTTCACTCAACTTGTTGAACTCATTGTGCCTGTCGTTTCAGCGATACAAGAATTCGTATCATTTCTTGGAGGCGCAAAAACGGTCATTGCATCGGTTGCCACAGCGATGCTCATCTATGGAACCAACACACAAGCCGCCACCAAAGACACTATTTCGTTCACCGCAGCTATGGCGAAGATGACGGCTACGCTTAAAGGATTCAGCCTCACGGCTCTTGTCTCAAGGTTTAAGACAGGCTTTGCATCACTGTTGAGCACAGCACGTGCCTCAACCTTTGGTCTTCGCACGCTCTGGAGCATGACAATGGGTACCATGGCGGCAGTAACGCGTACCGCAATGGTCGCTATCAAGTCCGCATTCATCTCAACAGGTGTTGGTTTGCTCATCGTTGGTATCGGTGAAGCCTTGGGTGCGCTTTACAGCTGGTGGCAAGGCAATGAAGAAGCCGCTCGTCAAGCAGCTGAGGCAACCAAAGAGTACCGCAACGCCCTTCAAGACATCGAGAAGCAAGCCTCGAAGGTTGAGACAAATGACCAAGCTGATGCAGTGATTAACAACGTCCACAAGCAATGGCTTGAAGCACAATCTCAGTGGTACCAAGCCATGATGGATGGAGAAGATGAACTTGCTGCAGCGCATGCTCAAGCAATGAGTGACTTGTACGCACGCAAAGAGGAGTACATGAAAACCCTCCCTCTTCAGGTTAAAGCCGCAGAAGCCGCTAAAGCAGAAGCCGCAGCTATTGAACAACAGAATCAAGCTCTACGGAAGCTCAAACAAGAGAGCGAAGAAGCCACCGCGCAGTTGAGAAAGCTGCATGCTGAACAAGAAGCGAAGGTGCGGGAAAAGCAGCTTAGTAGCATCGAAGACGCTTCAAGGCAAAGTCAGCTACGTTTGGCAGACCTTGGGCTTTCCGATATCGCACAACTCAACGAAGAACTTGAGACGCTTTATGCCAAGGCGACAACATACGTCCATGGTATCACCCCTGAAGAATTGGAACGCTACAAGCAACTCGTGAGCACAAAAGAGACCATCCTTGAACTTGAGATGAAAAGCGCAGAGCAAAAGCGTAAACAACAAGAGGAGGAGGAAGCCGCGAAAATGGAGTATGACGATAAGGTTGCCATGCTCAAGGCTGAAATCACCCAAAACGACAAGAAGATAGCTCAACTCAAGGAGGAGCAACGCATCGTACAGCTCACCGCGCAATACCGAGCCCAAGGGCTCAACGCAGCGGAAGCACGCGCTAAGAACATGGTTAAGCTGGAGAAGCAAGCCGCAGCTGCAGCAGCTGCTCGTGAAGCTAAGCGAAGCCGACTTGAAAAGCTACTGCAACAAGACCATTCTCGTATGGATGGAGCCTACATCAGTGATAGCAAGGCGGCTGTCGGTGGTGGTGGCAACAGCGTACTTGTGGGTGGCCCTATGCTTACCGAGTCGAAAAAGCACAGCAAGCTTCTCACTGACATTAAAACAGCCGTCAAAACGCCTCCTGTCATCACGGTGCTGGGGAACGTTCAAGCGGTCATTGGGGATTAGTCGTAAAAAATTTGACACCACACCTATAGTATGCAACTTTACATCGACACATCAAGTTCGCCTCCTGCGCTACTGACAAGTTTTACGTCTTCGGATTCCCTTGTCAATATCAACAAAATCCCCTTGAGTGCGCTTAAGATGAAGAGAGGCGACCGCCTTGCTATCACGGTTACAGTATTGGACAGCACCACGGCTCGCTCTCTCAAATTTGGAGCGCGAGCCAAAGGTGACCTTGCAGCGGGATTGCTCGTCTACGCAGAAACCGAAGAATACACCATTTCGGGCTCAAACACGGTCTTTACCCTCATTGTCACTGTACACACTGATGAGCTTACGAATATCTTAGGCATCGGTACAGAGAAAGAACTCGCTAGCATCATCACGCTGGCAGAGTTCTCATGGGTTGAAGGCGATAGCTACCGCATTTCAGAAAGCGTCTCCACAACGCTCTACAACGATATCATCCGAGACGGTAGCATTGAGATTCCTGAGTCTTCAGGAGTCGTGGCCAGTACCAGTTGGGTCAACTCAAAGTTGGAAGAAGCCTTCTACAGCAATGAAGAGCTCACCCAATTCTCAGGTGAATCCGAGTCTAATGCGACCTTCACCACGATGATGCTTGATGCCCGCTACATCCCCGCAGGGAAGCTGCAATCCATCGACATGCTTTGCCGTACTGGAACATCAACAGGATTTGCGCCAGCTCCAGCCTACCTTCACATCTGGCAAGAGAACGCAGAAGGTGAATTCGTCAAAATTGGCACCTCAAGCAACATGATAACTCAAGTCGCTGGCACGGTTCAAGCGTGGGAATTTGATTCATTGGAGATTCAATCCGCTAATACTAAAATCATGGCATCCGCCAATGTCTATGACGGCTGGGAGAACTTTATCAACCTCGGAGCTCAAAGCTTTGAACGTGCAGATGACGACAGTATCTCCAGTCTGTACCATAGCGCAGGAACCACGATGAACTACATCCCTGAGATGAACATCCGCGTCCTGCAAGAAGTGGAACGCTACACAAGCCAAGCCAGCTTCAATAACCATGCAGAAGACAGCAGCATCCACATCACCGAAGAAGAGCGCAGAGCATGGAATGACAAAGCCGACAGCAGCAGCATCGCCAGCAAAGTCAACAGCTCCACCTTCACGGCTCACTCAGGTAATGATGAAATCCACATCACTGAAGAAGAGCGTAGCGCATGGAATGGGCTTATCGAAGGTGGTGGTAGCAGCAACGCATCTTCTAAGGATATTTGTGATTGCGCTTACACTACAGAAGGAGACCCAACAGACCGAACTATTTTTGTTCTGAGCCTCCAAGAAGGTTGCATCAATCTATTTACGATACCTAACACTGTCGTTTATGCAACCCGAATTGAGCCTGTAACAACGACAGATAGCAACAAAGAAATCACGTGCGAATTGGAAGTATCACACGCGATTGCTGTAGCTTTTGATGACACTAATGTCTTGGCACTGCGCAGCTCATACGAATATTACCAGAGCGCGACATCCTCTGATGCTCACACAAAGCACCGATTAGAGATACGCGATTACAAAGGCAAAATCTTTATCAGGCACCTATTTGGTTATGACGATTAACACCCCCAAAACACACCACACACCACCATGAAAACAACCATCGCATCCATCATCACCGCGTGCGTCCTGAGCAGCTGCGAGCTCGCCAGTATCACAAGCACTCCCACCACAACCACCATCGTAGGGAAAGACGGCTCCACCGCCATCATCACACCTGATGGCTTCACGTGGGTTCAAAACAGCCCAACTCCAGAACCAGAATCCGCAGGAGAAGTCATCCTCGTCACAAACGATGGCAAGTAACAACACCAGAAGACCTGACCAATGCACCAACTAGCCCAACCAAGTATCCTAGCCCTCGCCTCATTCACGCCCGCGCTTGCCTTACTGAACACTGACCTCAGCACAATCGCGCAGCAAATCTCAGCAGTCGGTATCATGGCATACTTCCTCTGGCGTGAAACCAAGCACAACAAGGAGCTCAAAGACGAAATCAAAGAGCTTCACAAAAACATC
>JAWXTZ010000076.1:0-11163 GCA_044433085.1 Akkermansia sp. | reverse complement strand
CCGAAACCTGGTGGTCATAGCTCAATGGCCCCACCCGGTCCCATCCCGAACCCGGAAGTGAAACATTGAAACGTCGATGGTAGTCGGACGATAGGTCCCGCGAGAGTAGATAATTGCCAGGGTTAATAAAAGCCGCATAACGTAAGTTATGCGGCTTTTTCCATTTAACCCTGTCAATAAATCTACACTCGCTAGAGACCTATCGTCCTCCTACACGTTGATTCGCCCGCACCCCATTGCGCGCTCACCTTCACTCCGTTCAGGCACGTCGCTACGCTCCTGTCCAACTTGCCTTACACCGTCGGCAAGTTTGTCGGACGATAGGTCAAAAAAGTCATATTGCTGCTTCGCATCAATATGAGAAAGTACTTACAGACGAATAGAGAGCAAAAAGCCTTTTGCTCTTCCCTGCAAAGCAGGGCTATGAGGGAGAGATGTACTCCTACCCGCTCAGAGCTGGGCAGAGGTCGCACAAGAGCCTCTTCGATACCTGACCCTGCCCAATAACTGTGTCATACAGGGCAGGGCGGTATGCTGAAGCATTGTTGTATAGGCTACGGAACACAAAAAAAAGCCTCATTTGCGTCCATTAGAACTATTCTAATGGACGCTGCACGATGTGATGAGGGATGAAATTTTAGAATATCGCATGTTTTATCGTACGCTTGCTGTAGAAAATTTATCTGATGGGTTGACTTGCGGGTTTTTTTCTATAATATAACCTTGTACCAGCAATACGTACTGGTCAATTTAATCAGCCCTCTGCGCTTGTTCCCTCACTATACGAGATGTAACATAAGCCTGAGGGCCATTTTTTTGTAAGGTGCCCTTATTGAGCTTGTGCCGCAATACCATCACATATATTCAAAAAATCCTTTTTCTTCGTCGCTGTAGTTAGGGTCATTGGCTATGGTCTTTTGGAATTCCTCTTGCCAATATAAAGACATACGATGGTCTTTTTTGCCGCCCTTGCCCTTCTCGTACATTTCAGCAAGTTCTCGCATCGCGTCAGCATAACCCTGCTCAGCCGCTGCTTGGTACCACTTGCGGGCTTGGCGTAGGTCGCGCTGAATATTTATAGCAGCATCATCATATAGGGCGCCAAGGTAGTATTGAGCTTCGGCCTTGCCTTTTTCTGCAGCCTTAATGAGTTGTGCTGTTTTTTTGTGGATTTGATTTCTCCGTCGAATACGTCAATGTATTGAGTGTGCAGTTCAAATTCTTCCAGCTGTTCTTCTCCGTTTACGGTGTTCATGGTGCTTTTATTCCAAAATTCCCATGACGCTCAGCAAATCATCGTAGCAGGTGACGTCGTGGTAGCGGACGGAACTGGTGGACATTTTGTTGAAGAGCGTTTTGGCACAGCGGATTTTGCCTTGTTCGATGGGGCGTAGCTGCATGCTTTCTAGACTGCCCTTTGTTTCTGCGATGAAGTAAATATGCTTCACGCTACCCTCCACAAAGGCGATGGCCCAGTCGGGGCTGTAGTTGCCGAAGGGGGTGGGGATGTGGAAGCCACGGGGCAGTTTGGCGTAGACGGCTACCTCCTCCGCTTGTTCTAGGGATTCGGCGAAGGTGCGCTCGATGCTGTGTTCGGAACTACCATCGGTGATGATGTAGTCCTGAATATGCTTTTTACTGGGCAATGCCTTCTTTAACTGTGCGACTGAATGCTCGGCAATAAAGATGTCGGAATCAAAACTGCCTTCAATCTCGTTGTATTGAATACCCTCTACAATAATGCCAGCCTTCTGCTGGATGATGTAGTCGGATACCTTGCGCAAAAACTCCTCTGGGTTGCGCTTGTACATGTTGAATTTCTCCAAATGCAGTCCTTTGAGAATGGCGGCAACGCTTACCCGCTTAATCTTTGCATTGTTGGCAATGACACCCAGCAAGTCGTACTTGATGGGGCTGATGGCGACATTATCCAGCTTGTGCGTCTGCGTTTTTTGTGTGATGAAGCCCGCTGATTCGCTCATCTCTTGCGCGGTCATATCACCTTTTTGCTCACCCTTGGTAATGGTGTACCTCAGCTCTGTGACAAAGAGTTCTTGGTTGATGACCCCGATGGAATTGCGAATCAGCTCCTCACTATCAAAGTGAGCGGTGTAGCTGTACTTGCGGTTAATCTGCTTCCACAGGGCTTGGAACTCTGCCTTGCGGAAGTTGTCGTTGAGTGGGTTGCTGCGAATCACCGCCTCATGTGCGTTGGCAATCATCTTATCCAAAGCCTTTTCATCGTAGACGCGTTGGATGAGCAGGTGAATGCCATCTGACATGGGCACTAAGGCATCGGGCAGGGGGGCTAGTGTTTTGTCCTCCACCGCTTGGCGGTAGTCGTCTGTCACGCGCTCTTGCTCGTCAATATAGTTGTGGCGTACCAAGTAGTGGTAGATGAGCTTGGAGTCTGCAGGCTTGAGCTTTTCTGCCTTGCTGCCATGCTCCACCGTCTTACCGACAAAGTAGTCCATCGTCAGTTGCGCTGGTCGTTCGTAGAGGGAGTTTTTCATGTCCCGCTGCAAATCACCCACAAAGTCGGCATAGCTTTCGCTGGCGATAACGGTCAGTCTGTTGATGTCATGAACCTCTCCCGCGCAGGCAAGCTCGTTGTCCATGCGTTCCCCCGCTTGGTTGACACAGAGACGCAGCCCGCGCCCCACCTCCTGACGCTTCGAGACCTCGCTCTGCGCCTGCTTAAGCGTACAAATTTGGAAGACATTGGGGTTATCCCAACCCTCGCGCAGGGCAGAGTGCGAGAAGATGAAGCGCGTGGGCTCATCAAAGCTGAGCAGACGCTCCTTGTCCTTAAGAATTAAATCGTAGGCATCGGTGTCGTTGGAGATGTCGCTGCGTGCCTCCATCTTGCTGTTGATGCTGTGCCCCTTTTTATCAATGCTGAAATAGCCTTGGTGAACCGCCTTGGGTTCCGCGCAGTGCTCCTTCAAGTAACGTTGATAGGGGGTGTCGAGCAGCGGCTGGTAAAACTCGCTGTAAACATAGCTGTATTCCTCCTCAAACATCTGCGCATATTCTGCCAGCAGGGGGGCACCAGAATGTTCATCATAGCAGCGGTACTTTTTCACCTCATCAATAAAGAAGAGCGATAGCGTTTTAATACCACGTAAGAAGAGTGCTTCCTCCTTCTCAAAGTGAGAGCGAATCGTCTCGCGAATTTGCAGGCGGCGCATGTTCTTTTCGGAAACATCGCCCAGCACCTCACCTACGCGAAGCACCGTGCCGTTGAGGAAGTAGACCAAGCCGCGCTCCCCATCAATATCACTAATGGTAAAGCCGTGCTTGTACTGCTGCATTTGGTGCGAGAGCGGGTAAAGGTCATCCCCTACCTCACAGTGACGGCTGACGCGCTTGATGCTCTTGACTTGATTTTGCTCAAATTCCAAGCGAGCCTGCGGTGCCTTGGTGGGGGATAGTTTTAGCCCCTCAACATACACATAGCGGTCAGTGCCGCGCAGGTGGTGGATGTCAAAGCCCTTGACCTCAATCTTTTTGACGAGCCGCTGGTTGTAGGCATCCAAGGCATCAAGCACATGCACCAAATTGTTGCGCTTTTTGTGCGTGGCGGAGTAGC
Organism: Akkermansia sp.; assembly: GCA_044433085.1. Taxonomy (GTDB): domain Bacteria; phylum Verrucomicrobiota; class Verrucomicrobiia; order Verrucomicrobiales; family Akkermansiaceae; genus Akkermansia. Next base: position 7,571 of record JAWXTZ010000076.1, on the reverse strand, counting down.
TGAGGGTGAAGAGGGGATTGAAATTTTTGAGGGCCGCTTGCGTTTTGTCGCCCCCCATTTTTTGGGGTTCATCCAAAATGATGATAGGTCGGTTGACCTTGATGACATCAATGGGTCGGCGGGATGCGAACTCATCACGCCTGCTGTAAATAATAAGACCATCTTTCGTTCTGCCTCCCTCCTTTAAGGAGGCATTGAAGGCCTGCGTGTTGATGATCATGACTTGCAAGTCGGCACTGCAGGAGTACTCCTCCAAGCGAGTCAGACGCTTGCTCTCGTAGACAAAGCAGCGTGCCTTGCAGCCATATTGCTGCATGAAGTGCTCTTCCATCAGCTCAAAACTCTTCTTCACCCCTTCGCGAATAGCCACGGATGGGACGACGACGATGAACTTGCTCCAGCCGTAGCGGGCATGCAGCTCGTACATGCTTTTGATGTAGACATAGGTCTTGCCGGTGCCCGTCTCCATCTCCACATCCAAGCTACAGCAGCCGTGGCTGGTGACCAGCTTGTCGGATAGCTGAATATTTTCGCGGGCTTGGCGCGTGCGGATGGCTTGTAGCAAGTCGGCAGGGCTTAGCGAGACATCCTCGTTGCGGTAGCCTATCTCCTCCTGATAATCGTAGTCGAGCTCAAGTCGTGGGTCATCATTGAGCCCCAGCTCCATCTGGTAGCTTGTTGGCGGTGCCTTGGGTGGCTGTACCCCCAAATCGCGCTTGTATCGCGCCCCCTTGCGGGTGGTGCGCACTTGCCCCGCAAAGACGTCGACCACCGCATCGACGGCAGCACTTTGATAGGGTTGGATTTTAAATTGAAACTTCATGCAAGGGAAGGGGTAGTGGCATTAAAGAACATGCAGGTGCGTGTTATGGCTCAGGCATTTGAAGATGTGCTCCACATTGGTCGACAGGCTGTCATTGGCCAGCGCAGCGTCACGCGTGACAAAGTGGTAGGGCTTGCGCTGTGCCAACTCGCTGAGCAGTTCTTGGGACAAGCCCGCATCAAAGCAGGCGATGAGGGCGTAGTCACTGCCCACGGTGTAGACAGTTTTGCCTTCAAGCACTTCTTCTAAGATGGGCATGGATAGGTCAATACCAAGGCTAAGCATCACTTGGAAGAGCAGGTCATGCCCCGTGCGGTCAGCCTTGACGTTGCTGAGCATGTTCTCAAAGAGGTTTTGATGAACTTCGTTGGGGTTGTAGAAGACCTCTGCCATGTTGGATTCATCCAACTTAAGCACGCGGAAGCCAAGGTCACTGTTTTGGGTGGTGAGTGGGTTTTCCTCCTTAATTTTAGCGGCTGCGCGCCGAATGCGCTCTTTGCCAATCTCGCAGATGTTGCTGTACCCCGCCTTGTAGGCTTCAGATTTTTCATCCGTTTGTTCGGGTAGTTGGACGAGGATGAATCGCCTGTTGCCGCCGTCTTCTGCATTAAGTTGCATGACTGCGTGGGCGGTGGATGCAGAGCCTGAGAAGAAGTCTACGATGATGTCGTCTGAATTAGTTGAAATTCTTAACAAGTTGAGTATTAATTTTGTTGGTTTGGGATGTGTGAAAAGTTTCCCATGCCCAAATAAACTCATGATTTCAGCAGTTGCGTCACCATTCATCCCATGCTTATCCCACCACGATTCAGCAGGTCGCTTGTTATTTATTCTTTCTGATGCAAAAACTTTTTGTACTGGGCGAGCTTTGCCGCTTTTTCCAAAGATGATGCGCCCATCTTGAATTCTTCGTTCGACTTCGTTTTGGTTGAATACCCAGTATCTACCGACAGATGGTGTGAAGACTTCTCCAGTTAATTTGTTGGTAATTGGAAAGGTTGGACCAACATGATTTGCTGACAAATCCATAGTCTTCCATGGGCCTCTAGGGTCATTGTCTGGATTAGAGTATACTTTGTCTATTTCTTCTTTAGCTAAAGAGTAACCCAGTTTTTCAACATTAAGGATTTCTTTAGTGTATACAATAATGTAATCATGCACAGGAGGAATGAGTCCAACGTTGTTGCCATTCGTTTTTTTCTTCCAAAGAATTGTTCCGATGAAATTTCGCTCCCCAAAAATCTCATCGCAGATTTTGCGCAGGTTGTGCACTTCATTATCATCAATGGAGATAAAAATCACGCCATCGTCTCGCAGCAAATCCTTGGCGAGTCGCAGGCGGGGGTACATCATGTTGAGCCAGTCGGTGTGGAATCGCCCGTTGGCGCTGGTGTTTTTGAAGAGTCGGTTGCCATCTTCATCATACTCGTTGCTGCTACCTTTCCATTCAGCGGCGGTGATGGAGTAATCGTCCTCATACACAAAATCGTTGCCTGTGTTGTAGGGTGGGTCGATGTAAATCATTTTGACTTTGCTGAGGTAGGTTTCTTGCAGCAACTTGAGTACGTCTAGGTTGTCGCCTTCGATGTAAAGGTTTTTGGTTTTGTCAAAATCAACGCTCTCCTCCTTACAGGGGCGCAGCGTTTTGGTGATGGGCAGATTGGTCAGGTGGATGCTCTCCCGCTTTTGGGGCCAGGTGAAGAGGTAGCGTTGCTCGCGCCCTTGCAGCACGTGGTCAGAAAACTCTTGAAGCAGGCTGTCCATATCAACTTTCAGCATCATTTCGCCCGCTGCGTTCATGGTCTCAAGGACACATTGGGGGAAAAACTGTTTGATGATGCTAATGTTTTCTGCCACGCGATTGCGGGATTTCATGGGGATGGAGTCCATCATAATATTGGTCAAAGTTGTTGGTATTGGCGGCGCAGTTTAGCGAGTTCTTCTAGGAGTTTCCACTGCTTACGGGGTTGAATTTCCTTACGTGTTTTGCGTTCTAGCTGTTCGATGCGCTTGGCAAGTCGTGCCTTGCTAGCGTTTTTTTCGATTTGGGTATCGAGGGTTTCTTCTGCCTCAATCTCAATTTGCCCCAGCTGGCTGACCCAAGTTTCTTTCAGTTCATCCAGCGAAGCCACTCCCGGCAAGCTCAGCGGCTGAGTATCAGGCAGAAGCCATTCAGATTGGAACCATCGTTTCTGGTGGTAAATCGCCCAGCGTTTTTTACCACCGCAGTTAACAATAAAGAGCCCATGCAGAGCCGACAGGCTTTGCGCCATTTCCGCCATTGCAGCATCTGCCCAATCCTCTTGCCCGCGCACTTGCACCTGCAGCACATGAATAGCCTTAATGTCGCCCTCCGCACTTAGCCCACAAGCCCCCGCTGTCAGCTGGTGGCTCAAGCCAAGCCCTACCCCCAGTTCCTGAAGCCGAGTCAAGCAATCCGCCCCCACCCGCAAGGAATCCAAAGGGATTTCACGCAGTTCAGCAAGGCAACTAGATGGTGGAAAGGGCATGGGGTGTGAGTGCTGATTTTAAAGAGATATCAGTGATGAAGCAAGGTTAAAGTGTTTGCTTGAGCTGTATCTTAGAAGCGTAAAATTGGATTTCTAGACGCGTTCTTGACGTTTTATTTTCGTTTATTGACGTTTTATTTTTTATAGAAATAAACTTGAATGAAGCTAATTCTATAAAGGTAAACACTTAAGGGAATACATCGCCGTTTTTATTTCCGTTTTTTAAAGAAATTTATTTTTTTATGATTCTGGATTTAGTCGATAAGTTCGCTTTGTAGACGCTTTGTAGACGATTTGTAGACGATTTGTAGACGTTTATTTGCATTTATTGACGTTTTGTTTTTTAATTGAAAATAAACGAAGTATTTGTAACTGATTTAAAGTAAACTGGAACTGAATTTTTTGTTATTTTTATTTCTTCTTTTTGGTGGAATTTATTTTTTTTATGATTTTGAATTTAGTCGATAAGTTCGGTTTCTTTTGGCGTCCGTATGTTGTAATTGACCTTCTTTGACCAAATGATAAATCATTGTTCTAAGTGTTTGCATTGGGACATCGGGCAGTCGCTCAGAAATGTCTTTGATTTTACTGTTCGGATTCAGCTTGAGGTCTTCCAATACAAGCGCTTTGAGGGTGTGTTTCGCGATTGTTTTGAGCGTGGTTTTGATGTTTGCGCGAGAGTTCTGAATCAAGCTTGGGTTGACGGAGTAGCTGGTGCCTTTTTTGTTGCCTTCTGTGATGATGAGTTTGTCTTCAAGTAGCTTGCTAGTATAATTTTTTAGTTTGTCTTGGCTGCTGAGTTGGAGTTTTTTAGAGAGCTCTGTCGATAAAATTTTGTGCTCTTGAGCAATGACCCCGAAGGCAATGCTCCCCTTTTGCGTTAGCTCGAAATGGTTGCGCACATAATCAAGCAGGGGTAGAATATCGCTGTCGATGATGGCGCTAGATTGAATGACTTTGACGGTGCCGTAGTCGGCTTCAATCGTTGGCTGTTTTTTTGCCTCCATGGCGTTGAGCTGGTACATCAAATCGTAGCCTGAGCCTTCGCCTTCCATTAAGCCTAGTGCTTTTAGGATTTCAATCATGCAGGGGTTGCGTCGATTTTGCGTGTGCAAAATGTTGTTGGCGGTAATCCCTGCTGGTAGTCCGCCCGGGTTTGATATTTCTAACCGGTCAGGGTAAACATCGATGCGGATATCCTGCGAGATGGTGAAGCTGCGGTGGGCAAACGCATTGATGAGCAGTTCTCGGATGAGTTTGGCGTTGTAATGGGGGATTCTCTTCCTGAATAGACCAGTGGAAAATTCATGGAAGTATCGTAGTTCAATTGCTTCGCGTTCAATATCCAGCAAGAGTTCACTGGGACTAAATGTATGGTCATGCCAGCCGTAGCCCCTTACCTTGTTTTCAAGATGGTCGTAGACATTATAGAGTACGGTGATAGGGTAGGTCAGACGGGCGCGTAGGTAGGCGTTGCCCAGCCATAAAACGCCTATATTTGTTAAATAGCCGTCATCAATTAGGTGGTAGTTTTCTAAGATTTCTAGGTCTGTCTTTTCCTTGATGAAGGGGCTTACGCGACTTGATTCGCGGATGGACATGACGAAGATATCAATGTTGATTGAAGGTGTATCGTTAATCGTGTATTTGGTCTTTACTAATTCCCATAGGTAAATGCCTTTTTCTTCGCTTAATTGCAAGATGTCTTCAACCCGTACAGGGATGCATTGGTCACCAATGCGACGGAATATTTTACCATCGGATGTTACTGCCATCGATTTGATGGATGGATGGACACGGATAATGAAGTATTGTCCCCCCGTCTCTTCATCTTCTAATATTTCACTATGCGATAAAGCAACGTTATTGCAATGGCTTTGTAAGCGTGACAACTTTGTTGATTTCATCATCGGTGACTTGTTGGTTTTTTGGTGCCTGTTTGCTTTTATCTTCAATGCCTATGTAGATGTTACCACCGCGTGTATTAGCTAATGCGACACAGGTTTCCGCTAAGGATTTTGTGCCTCTATCTCCAGTTCTTATTTTCTGGATGCTTTTGTATTCTCGCGTTAAGTTTTCGTCTTTCATCGGTATTAATGACTGTGATGATTCTAAAGAGCTGTGTGAGCTTGTGCAAGTGTAAAATGATTTTGTTCTACCTTATCTCCTAAGATTCTTGAATCACGAAGAAGTATAGCAGTTCGAAGTCATCTAGCCCTGTGATGGCGGGGGCGAGTAAATCAACGTCTTCCCCTGCAAGTAGGTCTTCTAGCTCCTTGTCTTTTTTGACGCTGATGATGGAGCTGATGCTTGCTTGCAGTAGTTGCGAGATGCTTTCCATGTCGCTGCCGTCATCGGTGCGTTTGTTGAAGATTTTACAGAGTTCTTGGTAGACTTGCGATTGCCCACGGCAGAGTTGCCGCAGTTTATCAAGGTGCTCTTTGGGCGCAAGGTGGTTGCAGATGATTTTGCCATCTTCTCTTACGTAGACGATGTAGAAGGGGTGCAGGCGGTTTTGTTGTTGCGCGTTGAGGCTTTCTGTCCTGTTTTTGAGGATGAAGATGACGCCTGCAGGTGCTTGCCCGCTGGCGGGGATGAGGCAGTGCAGCCCTGTTGGTGTTTTGTCGATGTGGGGGTGGGTTTTGACGTATTCGAGTAAATCAAGGCGGAATTCGTTGAGACCCAAATCCATGATGGAGATGCCTTCGTCCATGTCTTCTAGGTCGATTCCTTCTTCTTGCAGGCGTTCGAGTTGTTCTTTGCGGTAGCTGAGTTCTTGCTTTTCTTCGTCGCTGAGTAGGTTGTCGTCACCTGTGCCGCTCATATCGACGATTTGCATGCGGGATTCTACCCTGACTTTGAGCTTGATGTAGCTATCGAGTGTCATATCTGGCCAGAAGTTGACAAGTTGGATGCAGTCATTTTTGCTGCCGATGCGGTCGATGCGCCCAAAGCGTTGGATGATGCGAACGGGGTTCCAGTGGATGTCGTAGTTGACGAGGTAGTCGCAGTCTTGCAGGTTTTGCCCCTCAGAGATGCAGTCGGTGGCGATGAGGATGTCGATTTCTTCCTGATGATTGGGCAGGAGTAGGGCTTTGTCTTTTGACTGTGGCGAGAAGCATGTCAGGACGGCATTGAGGTCTTTGCCTAGTGATTTTTTGAAGGTGCAGAGCGATTCTACACTGCCCGATACCATGGCGCTGTGCAGCCCAAATTCTTGCTGCATGCGTGGGGCGATTTGTTCGTAAAGGTAGTTGGCGGTGTCGGCAAAGGCGGTGAAGATGATGAGTTTTTTGTTGCCTTGGTTGATGGGGTTTTCCAGCTTGTGGGTAATGGTGGACCAAAGTTGCGCGAGTTTGCTGTCGTGCTCGGGGGTGATGGGTTTGATGTCGGCTAGCAAATCGCTGAGGATGCGCAGGTCGAATTGTAACTGCTGGTTCCATGAAAAAGTGTCGATGTCAGCTAGGTCAATTTTGATTTTTTTGCCGACTTGGTAGGCGTTGCTGATGGATTCATCATCTTCAACATCAAGGTCATCATCTTCCAAGTCGATGCTTAATTTGCCCTTGCTGCCATCAAGCTCAAAGGCGAGGATTTGGGTGATGGTGTCATCAATTTGCTTGTACATGCGCTCAACGCTGAGTCGGAAGGAGTGCACGGAGCTCTCCAGCCGCTTGAGCAGGTTGGTAGACATGATGCGTTTGAGTCCTTGCTCTCGGTTGAATTGGTTGAGGGCGTCGCCATCACCATCGTACTTGGCTCGTTTGCTATCGTGGATGAATTGAGTTGGGGTGTAGATGGCTAGCTTGAGTTTGTCGAGGTAGCTAAAGATGGCGTTGTACTCGACTGACTGAGGCAGACTGCTGAGAGGTGGCGTTAAGGCAATGGGCTTGAGTCGTTTTGGGAAGGTGCCAATATCTGTGGTGTCGTAGTGGGTGACGATGTGTTTGCGCGAACGTGCAATAGTGACGGCATCAAGCATTTCAAAGAAGTCGTAGTCGAGGCGCTTGAGCAGGTTTTGGCGTGTTCTTTCTGCCTGCTCAAGTTTGCTCCATTCGTTATAGGCTTTTTGCGCTTGCCTGAAGATGTCGTCAACGCTACGCTTGGTGTTTAGTTTTTTATGAAAGCTGTAATATTAAATGCGACAAGCTAAGCACCCATAAAATGCCCTGGTTCCTATGCCAAAGTACAGTTGGTGGAGGAAAGGACATGAAATGTTCTTTTCCACCATCAACTGT
>JAWXTZ010000075.1:0-11202 GCA_044433085.1 Akkermansia sp. | reverse complement strand
GCTGAAATATTCGCATAGCAGAGCTGTATTCGATAATGCAGATGGGGAGCTCTGCATCAATTTATCGTTATTAACCGATACCTTTCGGTCAATTACCTGCACCCAGCCGTGAATAGTAACGCGGGATGCTGAAATCGGGTGGAATATGCTTGACATCTGCCCGATTTTTAGGTATGTTGAAACCTGAATAGGTATTTAATACTGTTAATAATAGAAGTTAAACTTTTTATGAACCACTACTCTACTACTCGAATTCTCACAACAATTGCCCTTGGCATCGGGGGTACAGGTCTTTTGACTGCTACCGATAATGGGGATCAATCTCAATCTCTTCGTGCTGCTCCGGCTCAGGTTTCTGGTGCTCGTGCAGGTTACGCCTCTTCGATGTCTCAGCCTTTGGCGGCACCTGTTGTTAAAGAGACACCCAAGCCCCAGTCTTGTATCGGTGCCATGCCAGCCGCCAAGGCGGGCGACCCCAGCGTCGCTGTCAATAGCGTCAAATTTGTCGGTAATGAGCGCTACGATGATGCCACTCTTGGGGCTCTCGTAGAGCCCTATCTCGGAAAAAAATTAACCTTCGAGCAAATTATGTTCTTAACCAAGGCTGTCGAAAATCAATACCGCTGCAATGGTTATCAAATTGTGAAGGTCGTCCTTCCTCAGGGAGGCTTGAATAATGGTGTGCTCACCATCAAGGTGACCGAAGGCAAACTGGGTGCCATTGAAGTTGTGGGCAACCAAGGTTATCCCGACAAGGTGATTGCGGGTGTGCTGAACTCGTCCTTAGAAAAGGGTAAAATCTTCCGCATTGCCGATGCCGAACGCCCCCTCGTCCTGCTTAACAGCTACCCAGCTTTAAGTGTTTCCTCTGCATTGGAACCTGGCGTTGCCGCCGGAACCACCAAGATGATTGTTCAAGCAAAAGAGGAAAAGATGTTTACTGGTTCCATGGAGTTTAATAACTTTGGTTCAGAATCATCGGGTGAGTACCGCGCCATCCCTTACATTGCCATGCGCAACCCCTTTGGCATCGGTGACCAATTGTCCGCCTTTGCCGCCATCGCCATGGATGAGTTGGATACATGGTCCTACCAGTTCGACTACACCGCCCCCATCAACAGCAAGGGCACTGGTGTTAACTTCTACTTTGGACAAGGTAATAACACGGCTGGCAATGAGTTTGAAATCCTCAACATCCAAGGTGATAGCCTTTCTTGGGGGGTCGGACTTAGCCACTTGCATGTCATTTCTGCCAAAACACAGCTCAAATTTAACTTTAGCTTTGATGTCCAAGACATGACCCAAGATATGCTGGGCATGCGAACGATGGATGACTCTATCCGCAAGTTGCGCCTTGGGGCGGACTTCACGCACAGCGACTCCAGGGGTAAGACCTTTGTCTCGCTCTATATTCACCAAGGTTTGGGCGAATTACTGGGTGGTATGGACAACAATTCAACCATGGCCAGTCGTTACTATGCCGATAATGGATTTACCAAGATTGTGCTCAGTGCCATGCGCCTGCAACGCTTGGATGAAAAATTCTACGCCATCTTTAATGCATCGGGGCAAGCTAGCTGTGATCCACTTCTTGCTGCCGAACAGATATACATCGGCGGTGCTAACAGCGTGCGTGGTCAACCTTATTCCATGGCCGCTGGTGACGGTGGCTACATGCTGAATGCCGAACTGCGCTATAATGCAGTCGAGGGCAAGCCAGAGGGCTTTAACCCCAGCTTGCAATTAGCCGCCTTCTTTGACTTTGGCGCGACTTACACGAAGCAGCCAACCATCGGCTATGATCACTGGACAAGTGCCGCGGGTGCGGGTGTGGGTATTCGCTCCCAACTGTACAAGGGGCTTGATTTACGCCTTGATGTCGCCGCCCCAGTTGGGGAGCGTCATGGGGATGATGCTTATCTTTACGCCCAACTGCGCTACTCCTTCTAATTCGTATTTAATTCTAATCTAACTCTCACATCAATATTACTTTACAACGATGAAATTACACCTTCCTGTCCGTCTCCGAGCGGCTCTCTTAAAGTGCTTAGCTGCTGTGCATGCCCGCATGCTTACCCTTGCTAAAACAACAGCTACTGCCAGTCTCACCTTGGCTGCTCTGGCAGCCTTAACTCCCCAAGCGCAGGCCATCGGGGCCAATACCTTGCCTACAGGTGGGGTTGTTGCTTCAGGCACTGGCTTGGGTTCTGCTACAATCTCAACATCGGGCAACACCACGACAGTTGTGACCAATGGCGCCAATGTTGCTATTGACTGGACCAGATTTGACATTGGTTCTGCCGCTAAAGTTCAGTTCACCCAACAATTGGCTAGCGATATTGCCCTTAACCGCGTCAATGGTGGTGTGGCTACGACGATTGATGGTACCTTGAGTGCCAATGGTCGTATCTTCATCGTCAATACCGCAGGTATCCTCTTTGGCTCCAATGCTGCCGTTGATGCTGCTGGTTTGATGGCCTCGACATTAGACATCAGCAATGATGATTTTGTTGCAGGGGCAGCCAAGGGAGAATACACTTTTAGCAAGTCGGGTAATCAACATGCCGAAATTATCAATAAGGGTAAGATTACCGTTAAGGATGATGGCTTCATTTACCTCGTTGCCGACCGCGTGGAAAACGCGGCATCGGGTGAACTGGTTGTCGGTCAGCGCGGTACCATCGGCATGGGTGCTGGGACAAAGGCGACCATCAACCTCACTGAATCGGGCTTGGTTTCCTTTGCTGTTTCTGGCGATCCTCAAGACGATGGCGAGGGTGATGCCGCTGTAGAAAATAAGGGTAAGGTTGAAGCCCAAGGCGGTCATGTCGTCATGACGACTGAAGCCGCGCGCGATATCGCCAGCTCGGTCATTAAGAATGATGGTACGGTGACAGCTAACTCCTTAGCATCCCTGATGGGTGGCAGCGTCACCATTAAGGCAAGTGGTGGTTCCGTCGATAACAATGGCACCATCCGTGCCGATGGCTCCAATAGCCAGCAGGCAGGCACGGTGGAAATTGAAGCCAAGCAAATTGCCAACTCGGGCACCATTTCTGCCAAGGCAGAAGTTGCGGCCACAATGGGACAAAGTAAAGTTACCTTGAAGGCCACGGACGGCGCCATCATTGATGATGGCCTCAATAGCATCATTACAGCTGATTCCGCAGAGTTCGAAGCTCTGTCAACGACGGCGGGTTCCATCGGTGCCGAAACGGTAGTCGAGGTTGATGGCGATAAGTATGTCTCCATTGTTCCCGTCAAAACAGCTGTTAATAATCTAAGCATCGTGACTGATTCCGCCTTGAAGTCGGATGGCGTTGCCTCGGGCAATGTATCCATCGCCAACAGCGGTACAGGTGACTTGAACTTGGATATTGACACCATCTATGGATCTAGTGATGCGGGGTTATCCTCTGTCGTCATCACCAATGCCAATGGTGGCATTAATGGTAAGGTCTTCGCTCTCTCGGGTAACTTCACGGCAGCGGGTTCCATTGCGTTGACGGATGGTCGATTCAGCAGCTTTGCTGCATCGGTGACTGGTACGGGCAATATCTCCCTCTATAACACCTCTGATTCGCTGATGGTCAATCAAATGATTTCTCGCGAAAATGGTGAAACCGCTTTTAATGTCAGCAATGAATCGGTACACAATTCGGGTACGGTCATGCTGAACCAAACCGGAGATGTCGTCATTATCGGTACCGTGACGGCGGGCGAAAGCGTGACCATCAACAGCATGAATGGTCACATCACCTCCTTGGATGCCTATAATGGTAATGATGTATCCAATTATGCCTCTGGCACCATTGCTTCCAATAAGATTAAAATGACTGCAGCCGGCTCGGTTGGGGGTCGCTTGAACATCCTCATGTCAGAAGCTGGTACCTACAGCAACACTGGTCTGACCATCACCTCGGGAACATTGACCGATGCGAGCAATAATTCTGTCGGTGGGGTTTACCTTAACGGCATCAAAGGTTTTGTCATTGATTCCATCACCGCAAGTGGTACCGCTGGCACGGTTGCGCTGAATGCTGCAAGCGGGGATATCAACATGCTTGGTGTGAGCGGTAATACGACCATTAGCGCTAATGGTGTAATTGACCTCGTGGCATCCACGGGATCTGTCATCAGCTCTGGTGACGCCGATGGAACCATTTTAGATGGCACAAGTCTGGAGATTGAAGCTTACAAGAATATTGGTCGTGATGGCGGTGGCGCCCTTGTCACCAGTGCAGCTGTTGAAAGCATGCTGCTCTTGTCCCAATCTGGCTCCATTGATATGGAGCGTGAAAATTCGGCAAGCAATCTCACCGTATCAGCCAAGGCCAGCAGTGGGGATATTTCCATTGCTCAAAATGGCACAGGTGAGATGATTTTGGATCAAGCCATCGCGAAGGGGGCTGTGTCACTCGCTGCTGGTGGTTCCTTGTACAAATTATCGACGAGCAATCTCACTTACCTGATTACAGGCAGTAGTTTGAACTTGGATTTTGGTGGCGTCATTGGTGATAATGCATCAAACCCACTCAAGACAAAGATTGATGGAGACCTCAGCACGCCTAACTTCGACTTGGCGGCCAATGGCGATATCAATATCTATAACATTGGCGACATCAATGCCAATATCGATGCCGGTACAGGTGATATCAAGCTGTACAATTCTGGCGACATGGCGCTTGATGAATTGAAGGCTGCGGCTATTGTAATTGATAAAGTAGGTGACATTACCGATGCTAATGGCGCGGATGTCAACATCACGGCTGATTCCCTTGTCATCGAAAGCGCGGATAGCTTTGGTAGCGTTTCCGACGCCATTGAAGTCTTGCTCGGTGATTCAGCTACGGCTGGTTCCATCACCATGAATGTGGGCGTGGGCGGTGCCTATCTGGAACAGGGTACGACAGCGAATGCCTATGCCTTGGACATTCTTTCGGTCAAATCCAGCGGAAACGTTGCGATTAAAGGCGCTGGCGATTTGAACCTCAGCAAAATTACCGCCTCAAACAAGGAAGTTAGCTTGACGGCGGGCGGGGATCTCAATGCAGTAATCCTCACCTCGGGTGATCATGTGGCAGCGAAGAGCTTGACCATCTCCGCAGATGCCGTTGTTGGTGATTTGTCGACCGATGTCGATTTCATCAGCACCTCGGTTGAAGGTGGCGATGTGAATATTACTAATTCTGGCTTTGTCTACATTGATGCGGCATCCCTTCAAGCCAAGGCTGGTCAAAACATCACCTTCACCTCATCGGGTATTGCGGTCTTTGATAACAATGGCGGCAAAACAACATTGGCTGACGACAGCTCCCTCAATCTGGTGGCGACCGATGGTAATATCGTCTTCTTGAATACGAATGATACCATTGAACTGATTGGAACAGGTGCCTTCACCGCAACGGCAACGGGCACATCCTCGGGGGCAACCGGCTATGTCGGTTCGGTCATTCTGGGTAATATCATAACAGCTGGTGGGGACATCACGGTGAATGCGGATGGTCATATTAGCATCGCGCACCTTAATGCAGGGATGGGCGATGTCTTCTTGACGTCTGGCGGATACATCATTGATAACAATGGTGCTGCCAATAATATCACGGCCAATAATGTCGAAATCATCGCCTACTCGAAGACTCAAAGCGAGTTGGAACTTGAGAAGTCCTTTGCGACAGCTAGCTCTTCCGATTTGAAGACTTTGCTGGAATCCTACGCGACATTCTTGGAATTAATGAAAAACTCGAATGATGCCGCCGAGGCTGCCATGTTATATGCGCAAAGTGAATACGAAAGTGCCAAACTGAATTTTGAAGAGCTTGATAAAATTGCCTCTGATTTGGATGCAAGCGAAAAAGCACTCTATGCAACGTTTAAGGCAGCCTCGTTAGCACTTGATGCAGCTGAAATTGCACAAGCGGCTGTGGCAGTCGCAGCTGGTGCCGCGCAAGCCATCCCCCTTACAGGTGATGGTGGTACATCCCTTGCTGCCGAAATCGCCAATTTGGTCGTGGTAAGCTTGGGAACAGCGGCCAACGCGGCCGAAATCGCCTTGGATACCGTTGGTTTTGAAGCAGGTGATGCCGCTGATGCCGCTGGTGTGGCCGAGGCGACCATGAATAGCTACGAGAACACCGCAACGCTTGCAGAAATGAATTACGATTCGGCCAACGCCAACTATACCCAAATGCAAGGTAAGGTGAATGACACCACCATTAAGCTGGAATCTGCGGCAGCCTTGGAAAACATGGCGCAAGCCGCATTGAATAACCAAAATGCCGTTGGTACGGTGAGTCAGGGCTTGGGCATTATTGCAACAAATGCCACCATCACCAACAACTCCAACAACGATAATACAGGAGCCGTGACCGAGCAAGGGGATGGCAACATTTACCTGCAAAGTGATGGCAATTTGGGCTTAGGTAAGGTGGAAGCGCAGGGCGCAGATGCCCTTGTTCGTGTCGAAGCTGTTGGCACCGTGACTATTAACGATGCGGTGACGGCTGCTGACACCATCACCATAGATAGCTCCGATGGCGGTATTACTGGCACAGCTGGTCATTTGACCACAAGCGATGCGGGCTCCACCATCAAACTCACCGCCAAGGGAGATATTGATGTTGCGGATACCGCGCTTAATTCAGAGCGTTACGTGCAAGTCATCTCGGAAGATGGTGCGGTTACCTTGGGGCAAGTCGTCGCTAAGGGCACGGATTTGCCTGATGAATTTAACAATCCTGGTGAGGTTAAATCCGTCATCGAGGTGGAAGCTGGTACCGATATTACCCTTGAGGGTGAGTTGAGCAGCGAAGAATACGTGGTGCTCAACGCGAAAAATGGAGCCATCACTGGTGCTGCGAATAACAAGATTACAAGCACCAATTTGGCAGCCAAAGCAGCGACTGGCATCAAGGACCTCAATACAGAAATTGATACCATTGCAGCCGATGGTGGAACAGGCGGCATCAGCGTGACCAACACAGGTGAGCTTACTGTGGGAACAGTTGTTTTGCCTGTCACCAGCAGTGTCTTGCCAAATCAAATACTCAATGGAGCTGTTGCGACCAGTGGTGATATTTCGCTGAAAGCCGATAGTATCTGGATTGAGCAACAAATCCGTACAACTGATGATGTCAATCTGACCGCTACGGTCGGTGATGTGGCTGGTACGTCGGATGACGCTATCGGCAATCACGTCGAAGGTGATCACCTGACCATTGACTCTATCACAGGTGTTGGTCGCACAGGTGTTGAGCTGCGCACAGCTGTTGCCGAGTTGACTGCACATGTCACCGGTGAAGGTAACATCCTTGTCAAGGAACAAGATGATATCAAACTCACGGATGTGGATACAGTCCAAGGCTCCATCACCATCACTGCTGGTGGCGATATCGATGCTGTTGATGTGGTTTCCTCCTACGATTCAGATGACTATGACATTGAACTGACTTCGAGCAATGGTGATATCACCGTTGGTACCATCACCGCTACAGGTGCTGGCGACGTCACGCTGAGTGCGCTCAATGGTCAGGTTATCAACGATGGTGATAACACCACCACATTGACTGCTGATGATTTGGACATCACGGCTGGTACTGGCATTGGGGTTGTGGGGGCTGATGCTGTCACCTCCCTGAACACGGCTGTTAACACCCTCAACGCGACCACCACAACAGGTTCGGTCCATATCCTTGAAGCGGATGATTTGTTGGTTGAACAAATCACCGCAACATCCCAAGTCACGGTGGAAAGCACCAACGGCAGCTTGGATATCACGCTCATCGATACCGACCCAAGCAACAACAATGATACCAACATCACCTTGATTGCCAAGAATGCCATTGTCAACAAGCGCAATGATGACTTGGCTGCTCTCAAAGCTGACAAGCTTAGCTTGAGCGCTGGTACAGGCATCAAGGGTGAGGATTCGACCGATGCAGATGGCAACCCGATTGTTGGCGTGATGAATGTTGAAGCCGAAACGCTTGAAGCATTGAGCACCGCCGGTGACATCGTCATCAGCGATTTGAGCGGTGATTTGACCATTGGTGATGTCACTCCTAATATCAGCAAGCCAGACTTGATTGGTGTTGAAGCTACAGCTGGTTCTGTTGCCATTGATACAACTGGTGCCTTGACCGTAGAGCAAGTCGTCAAGGCTGGTGGTGATATTTCGCTTACCGCCAAGGGTGGCGACATCACCACAAGTGCCGCTATCACTGCAACGGTAGATGGCAATGTCAGCTTGGATGCAGCAAATGGCATCAGCCTCGGCGGCAGCATTCTTGCAACGGGTGGCGAAGTTGAAGTCGTGGCCAATAATGGCAATATCACTAGCTCCAATACATCGACCATCACCGCAGATGAAGATATTCTGGTTTCCGCCGAAGGTGGTTCCATTACACTTAACGCTGCTGTCACATCTCGCGATGCTGGTGATATTATCATTCAGACAGCTGAAATTGCTGGAACGGATGTGAATACCGACATTAATATCAATGCAGCGGTGACCACAGAGAACGGCTACATCAAGATTGATGCGGCAGATGCCCTGAGCATCAGCGGAGCCCTCAAGGCTCAAGATACCGTACCCCTCGACCACGACGGGATTCTTCCCGTCGATGGAGCGGTCATCCTCTCCGCAGGTAAGGGCATTGAGCTGACTGCCAATGGTAGCATTGAAGCCGATGCTCAAGTTGAAATTACCGCGAATGACGGTAGTGTTTACATCAATGATTCCATCACCTTGACAGGCGCAGGCGACATCATCATCGAGGCCAAGGCGGCCACTGTGGCTGATGCCAGCGTCACCATCAATTCTAATGCCCCACTGACCACAAAAGACGGCTACATCGGCATCACAGCTGCTAACGATGTTACCATCAAGGCTGCGTTGGATTCTAATGATAGCGATGGTGTTGACCACAATGCAATGAATCCAGTTGATGCAGATGACCCAATTGATGGCGACATCGTCATCAAGGCAGGTGGTCGCATTGATACCTATGAATATGGCACCTTGACCGCAGATAAGAGCATCGTTATGGATGCTGATGGTACCATCAGCACCGATGCCGCCATCTCAGCAGGTACAGGAATCACCATGGATTCTGAAACTAGAAACATTACCATTGATTATCAATCTTCAACCATAACACCTGCCTTCGTCAAATCGACAACAGGCGACATTGTGCTGGATGCGGGTACATACATCGAGACCAATGATGCCATTGATGCGGAAGATGGCATGGTCTCCATGAAAGCAGGTTCAGGTATCGACATCAACGCCACCGTTGATGCCGCTAAGAACATCGATATGGATGCCGTCACTGGTCTCACCACAGACGCAGCCATTTTGGCAGGTACAGGAATCACCATGGATGCTACCACGGGAAGCATTACCATTGATGATGACGATACAACAAGCGTAGGTGCCACAGTCACCGCTACAACAGGCGACATCGTCATGAACGCAGGTGTAGACATCACCACCAATGATGCAGTCGATGCAGAAGCCGATAGTGTCACCATGACAGCGGCTAATGACGTCACCATTAATGCAAGCGTTGATGGCAACGATAATGTCACCATCGCAGCCACAGGCGGTACCATCGAAACGACCACCTTGGGTGATATCGAAGCAACAACAGGCGATGTCACAATGACCGCAGGTGATAACATCGACATCGATGCTACCGTTGATGCCCTGGCTCAAAGCGTCACGATGAGTGCAGGTGATAACATCGACATCAACGCTGCTGTTGAAGCTAAGCTTAAGGTCGACATGGATGCCACCGCAGGTTACATTGACACAACATCCCTCGGTTCCATCACCGCTGGAACGACTGTTGATATGGACGCTCAAACGGACATCCGCACCGATGCCGCCATCTTGGCAGGTACAGGAATCACCATGGATGCTACCACGGGAAGCATTACCATTGATGATGACCTCACAACAAACGTAGGTGCCACAGTCACCGCTACAACAGGCGACATCGTCATGAACGCAGGTGTAGACATCACCACCAATGATGCAGTTGATGCAGAAGCCGATAGTGTCACCATGACAGCGGCTAATGACGTCACCATTAATGCAAGCGTTGATGGCAACGATAATGTCACCATCGCAGCCACAGGCGGTACCATCGAAACGACCACATTGGGTGATATCGAAGCAACAACAGGCGATGTCATAATGACCGCAGGTGATAACATCGACATCGATGCTACCGTTGATGCCCTTGCTCAAAACGTCATAATGACCGCAGGTGATAACATCGACATCAACGCTGCTGTTGAAGCTAAGCTCAAGGTCGACATGGATGCCACCGCAGGTTACATTGACACAACATCCCTCGGTTCCATCACCGCTGGAACGACTGTTGATATGGACGCACGAACCGACATCCGCACCGATGCCGCCATCTTGGCAGGTACTGGAATCACCATGGATGCTACCACGGGAAGCATTACCATTGATGATGACCTCACAACAAACGTAGGTGCCACAGTCACCGCTACAACAGGCGACATCGTCATGAACGCAGGTGTAGACATCACCACCAATGATGCAGTTGATGCAGAAGCCGATAGTGTCACCATGACAGCGGCTAATGACGTCACCATTAATGCAAGCGTTGATGGCAACGATAATGTCACCATCGCAGCCACAGGCGGTACCATCGAAACGACCACATTGGGTGATATCGAAGCAACAACAGGCGATGTCATAATGACCGCAGGTGATAACATCGACATCGATGCTACCGTTGATGCCCTTGCTCAAAACGTCATAATGACCGCAGGTGATAACATCGACATCAACGCTGCTGTTGAAGCTAAGCTCAAGGTCGACATGGATGCCACCGCAGGTTACATTGACACAACATCCCTCGGTTCCATCACCGCTGGAACGACTGTTGATATGGACGCACGAACCGACATCCGCACCGATGCCGCCATCTTGGCTGGTACTGGAATCACCATGGATGCCACCACGGGAAGCATTACCATTGATGATGACCTCACAACAAGCGTAGGTGCCACAGTCACCGCTACAACAGGCGACATCGTCATGAACGCAGGTGTAGACATCACCACCAATGATGCAGTCGATGCAGAAGCCGATAATGTCACCATGACAGCGGCTAATGACGTCACCATTAATGCCAGCGTTGACGGTAACGATAATGTCACCAT
>JAWXTZ010000074.1:0-11251 GCA_044433085.1 Akkermansia sp. | reverse complement strand
GAAGATGCTAAGCATCTGAAGCGAAAATGCGACATTTATCACAAAATTACGTCAAAAATGGGGCAGTTGGCGGTATTTTCTGAGGTGCCATCATTTTAAAACGAATTTTGCAAGGTGCCCTGAAGGCATCATGAGCCCTACCCCATCCATTGATTGGTCCCAAGTATTTTTTGGGCATTTAGTAAGTGAAACGGATGAATCATTGAACTTCTTCTTCTCCCGCAAGGAGGAGGTCTCCATCACCATGCCAGACGGAATCAGCCTACGAGGCTGGTTCCTCAATCGGGGCGAAGGGCGCCCCCTCGTCATCATGTATGGGGGCAATGGCATGAATGTGGGCGATTTTCATCGCTTCGCCCGCAAGGATAGCCAGAAGTCCTACCTACTCGTCAACTACCGAGGCTATGGACGCAGTGAGGGCGAGCCGACGGAGGATGCCATTGTGGCTGATTCGATTCAACTCATCAAGTGGGCCAAGGCTCAATTAGGGGATGAGAGCAAGCTCCTTCTCGTCGGATTTAGCATTGGCAGTGGGGTCGCCTTGCAAGTTGCAGCACGCCACCAGCCCGAGCATCTCATCCTCATCTGCCCCTTCGATTTTAAACTCGCAGGTGACAGCAAGGTCTTTTGTGGCGACCAAGTTGCGCCCCTACTCCGCTGCCCCGTCACCATCTTCGCAGGGACGGAGGACTGCCTCATCCACCCCGACCGAACCAAGGCTTTGATAGCCGCCTTCACCGACAAGAAGCCCGAGGTCTACTGGTTCCCCTCTGACCACAATGAGCTCATGTCGCGCTGCGACTTCCGCAACCGCTTTACAGACGTCCTGCTCAGCTACCAGTAAGAAGATGAATACAGACAGTTCCCCCGATTAAAAGCGACGCGAGACAAAGGCGCAGTTCTTGTTCACCTCATCGAGAATGCGCTTACCAATGGTGTTCGGAATGCTTTGGATGACCTGTTCTAAGGCGAGGGGGACTTGCTGCGATAACTCCGCCCAACGCATGACTAACGCCTTTTCGCTCACGCCCATATCCTGAGCCATGGCTTGGAAGTGACGGAGTTCTAATTTAGCACGCTGGTCGTGGTGACCGATTTTCATCGCCATGCGGCGTGTGAGTTCGGGATAGACTTGGGTACAGAGCATGTCGTAACAAGGTGCCAACAGGCACTTGCCATCCTTGCCATGGACTAATGAAAAATTCTTTCCGTGTGCATCATTATTACCAATGAGGAAGTTGAAGATGATGCGATCAAGCAAGTCCCTAATGAAGCGTGCGGGTGTACGCGTTTGTCGCAGAATGTCCGCGCAATCCTTGTAACTCACACCTCCTTCTTTCTGGTATTTACGGACGCTAGGCTTGTTCGTGGCTTGGCAAAAGTCCTCTTGGTGCAAACGCGCGATTTTATCACCCACTCTATGTCGGTCATAGCGTTCAATCATAAAGAACTTGGTCTTATTGGCATGGCGAATCTCAATCTTAGGAACATCCAGCCCTATCGCTCGTGCCGTTTCGAGACAGATGTACTCATTTTCAATGGTTTCCTCATAGGCATCAATGGCGGGTTTGATGATGTGACTGGTAGGCACATCGCGCAGTGGGCTAGCCAGCTTATCACCCAACAGCAAAAGAGCCGTCTTATGTTGAGCCCCCGCTAAGGAGAGGCGTATCCCATCATCACCCACCGACAGCGGCTTTTGAGGCAGATGGGTGATGATATCCTCCAACTCATCATCGCTGAGGATGCGACCATCTAATGGATGATAATCAAGCGTAGGCGAGGGGCTGGACTCATCCATAAAGCTGACCGCACCCGCGCAGTCATAGCCGATGGCTCGGAGCAAGCTAAAGTCATTGTGTGCACTGATGCCGTGCTTCTTAGCGATTAAGTCGCGAATAGCATCACCTTCGGGCAGCAGGCCATTGAAAAAGCCTTCACAACTCTTGTGGTCATAGAACTTTTGGCTGAGGGGGAGGCTTAGAGAAAGGGCATGACTTACTCCATCTACATATTCAAACTCAAAGCGTCCGCCTAGGTCTTGGCTTAAGGTGCCAACCATTTCTTGATAAAGCCAAACTTGGAGTGTTGCATTCTTCATGGTTCAATGTGCATACTAAGTCCCAGCATTTTAACGATATAAAAAACCTTGCCGATTTGGGCTGTCGGCTTTGCCTTTTCGAGGTCGATGATAAAGCGTACGCCAACGCCACAGGCAAGCGCGAGCTGCGCCTGCGTGAGCCCCTGCTCTTTGCGTGCATTCCGCATGCACGTCGCCAGTTCTTCAAAGGATTCAATCTTCATAAAATATGACCGCTCGGTTATATTTTAGCAAAAAGTAGTCACATTGCAAGAAATATTACCGTTCGGTCATATTTTCTTTTCTGAGGATTATTTTAATACAATTCTTCCCGTTCAGGTAGATTTACAAACAATAGCGACAACAGTAAAGCGCGCCTCCTGTTACGGGAGACGCGCTTTTTTAATGTTTAGCAATGGGTTAGCTTAAGCTTTTGGCTCTTCGTCAGCGCAAAGGATGGTATCGCAGGCGCAGCAGAAGTTGCGATCACCGTAGATGTTGTTGATGCGGCTGCAGCTTGGCCAGAACTTGTGCTTCTTGAGACCAGCTACTGGGTAAGCAGCGGCTGTGCGGCTGTAGGCGTGGTTCCATTCGTCCGCACAGACAGCTTGAGCTGTGTGAGGGGCGTTGACCATGACGTTGTCGTCAGCTGGTACGCTACCTTCGGCAACGGCCTTCATTTCAGCGTGGATGTTCTTCATGGCTTCGATGAAGCGGTCTACTTCGTACTTGCTTTCGGATTCGGTAGGCTCGACCATGAGGGTGTCGTGCACAGGGAAGCTCATGGTTGGAGCATGGAATCCGTAGTCCATGAGACGCTTGGCCATGTCATCAACGCTGAGGTGGCTTTCGTGAATCATAGGGGCGGTGTTCAAGATACATTCGTGAGCAACGAGACCATTTTCACCCTTGTAGAGGGTTGGGAAGCAGTCTTCCAATTGCTTGGACATGTAGTTGGCGCTAAGGATAGCGAGGCTGGAAGCCGCAGCATGACCTTCGTGACCCATCATGGCGAGGTACATCCAAGCGATAACGTTGATGGAAGCGGAGCCGTAGAGGGCGGATGCAACTGCACCTTGCTTCTTGTCAGCACCTTGACTGTCGTGACCGGGGAGGAATGGGATGAGGTGTTCTGCGCAGCAGATTGGTCCGATACCTGGGCCACCACCACCGTGTGGAAGGGCGAAGGACTTGTGCAGGTTCAAGTGGCAGACATCAGCACCGATGGTGCCGGGGTTAGTCAAACCGCTTTGGGCGTTCATGTTGGCACCGTCCATGTAGACTTGTCCACCATTGGCGTGGATGACAGCGCAAAGTTCGCTGATGCCACCTTCGTACACACCGTGGGTGGATGGGTAGGTGATCATGGCAGCGGCAAGGCTGTCCTTGTATTGCTCGGCCTTGGCCTTGAAGTCTTCCACGTCGATGTTACCGTTTTCGTCGCACTTGACGACGACAACCTTCCAACCACACATCGCTGCGGAAGCTGGGTTGGTACCGTGAGCGGAGGCTGGGATGAGGCAGAGGTTACGGTCACCTTCGCCCTTGGAGCATTGGTAGCGGTGGATGGTCAGAAGACCAGCATATTCACCAGCTGCACCAGAGTTAGGTTGAAGGGAGGTAGCGGCAAAGCCTGTGACGACTGCGAGCCATTCTTCCACTTGCTTGAGCATGGCGGTGATGCCTTGGCATTGGTCTTCGGGACTGAATGGGTGCAGACCACCGAGTTCTGGCCAAGTGACAGGTGCCATAATGGCAGCGCAGTTAGCCTTCATGGTGCAGGAACCAAGCGGAATCATGGCTTCATTGAGAGCCAAGTCCTTGCTTTCGAGGTGGTGCATGCAGCGCATCATTTCGGTTTCTGTATGGAAGGCGGTGAAGCAGGTTTCCGTGCAGAAGGCGCTTTCACGAGTGAAGCAGGAGCACCATGCTGGGAGTTCGTCCAACTCAGGAGCAGTGAGACCGAATGCAGCGCAAAGGGCATCGAGATCGCTTACCTTGCAAGTTGGGTCAAAGGCAACGCAGATGGAATCGGCATCGACCTTGCGGACGTTGTAACCAGCTTCCAGCGCAGCTGCGACGAGGCAATCAGCCTTGCCAGCGGCAATGATTTGAACGGTATCAAAGAAGTTTTTGCTAGCCACTTGCATACCACCTGCTACAGCGGCCTTAGCGAGACCTGCTGCGAGGGCGTGAGCGGACATAGCTTCTTCCTTAAGTCCTTGTGGTCCTTGATACATGGTGTAGAAGGTGGCAAGGATGGCCATGAGCACTTGGGCGGTGCAGATGTTGGAGGTAGCTTTTTCGCGGCGGATGTGTTGCTCACGAGTTTGAAGGGCCAAGCGGTAAGCTGGCCTACCATCAGAGTCGATGGATTGACCGATGTAACGACCGGGCAACTTGCGCTTGAGGGCGTCTGTGCAAGCCATGTAGGCAGCAGCAGGACCACCGTAACCCATGGGGATACCGAAGCGTTGTGTGGTACCGATGCAGATGTCAGCACCGAAGGATGCTGGCTCCTTGAGAACGGTCAAGGCAAGCAAGTCAGCAGCGACGACGCAGAGTACCTTCTTGGACTTGCAGGCAGCGAAGAATTCCGCATAATCTTCGACAGAACCCTTGTCGTCTGGGTATTGAACCATGACACCAGCGAGGGTTGGTTCGCTAGCAGGGTCAAAGCTCTTCCAGTCACCAACGATGACGCGGGTGCCCGTTGTTTCGCAACGGGTGCGGATGACGTCGATTGTTTGGGCGTAGCAGCTGTCAGCAACGAAGAAGCAGTCGCTCTTGGCCTTGCTGCTGGTGCAAAGGTTCACGGCTTCAGCAGCGGCTGTACCTTCATCAAGCATGGATGCGTTGGCAACCTCCAAACCAGTCAAACCACAAATCATGGTTTGGTAGTTCATGAGCATTTCCAAACGACCTTGGGCGATTTCTGGTTGGTAAGGGGTGTAAGCGGTGTACCAAGATGGGTTTTCCAAGATGTTGCGTTGGATGACCATGGGCATTTCGGTACCGTAAAAACCTTGACCGAGGAGGCTCTTGGCTGGCTTGTTGGCGGAGAGGATACCCTTGAGGGTCGCGAGGGCTTCTTGCTCACTCATGGCGGCAGGGAGGTCGAGGGGCTGCTTGAGGCGGATGTCAGCAGGAACAACAGCCGCAATCATTTCTTCGAGGGTTTGGAAGCCGAGGGTGGCAAGCATCGCCTTTTGGTCTTCGCAGGAAAGGCCGTTGTGGCGGGAAGCAAATGTGGAATTCATATCAATAATGAAGGATAAAAGTGGAGATGGGGGAAAAAGCAAAACGACCACACCCGTCCTAAGGTAGGAGAGAGTGTGGTCGCTGAAAAGTTAATTAGGCGCAGAAGTCAGCGTAAGCAGCAGCGTCCATGAGGGCGTCGAGTTCGCTTTCATCGCTGATCTTAATCTTGCAAATCCAGCCAGCGGAGTTTGCGTCCTTGTTGACGGTGTCAGGTTCAGCGTCGAGAACTTCGTTCACTTCTACAACTTCGCCAGAGACGGGGCAGTAGATTTCGGAAGCAGCCTTAACGGATTCAACAGCGGCGACGGATTCACCAGCGGCAACTTCGGTGCCAACTTCTGGGAGGTCAACGTAAACGACTTCACCCAATTCGGCTTGGGCGTGATCGGTGATACCAATGGTAACGATGCCGTCGACGACTGGGCTGACCCATTCGTGTTCGGAGGAGTAACGGTAGTCTGCAGGGATGTTGTTGCTCATAATTTTATTTAGTGAGGGGTTAGGGGTTGGGATTGAGGGGAAAGATTACTTCTTGAGGAAGGGCTTCTTAATGATGGCTGCTGGAACCTTCTTGCCACGGATGACCACGTTGACTTCCGTGCCAATCTTGGAGAATTCGGCAGGAACGTAAAGCATACCGATGCCCTTGTTCAAGCTTGGGGAAAGAACACCACTGCCCAGTTCACCGAGGACGGTACCGTCTGGCAGTTGTACTTCGTAACCATGGCGTGGGGGGGCACCCTTGCCTGTGTATTCAATAGCGACGAGGGCTGTTGGACGACCATCAGCCTTTTGTTGGCGCAGCACGTCAACACCGATGAAGTCCTTGCTCAAATCGCAGCACCAAGAGAGACCTGCTTCAAGTGGGGTCTTTTCTGGGGAGAGGTCAGAGCCATTGAGGGAGTAGCACATTTCAAGGCGCAGGCTGTCACGTGCACCGAGACCAGCTGGCTTAGCACCACTGGCAAGCACGGTGTCCAACCAAGCTTCACCCTTATCAGCAGGGCAGAAGAATTCGAATCCGTCTTCACCGGTGTAACCCGTACGGCATGCGATGAGGGCATCGCCATTGCATTCAAATTCCAAGATACCGTTGCGAACAGGAAGTTCAACACCGGGGCACATCTTTGCAAAAACTTCAGTAGCAGTAGGTCCTTGAATAGCAAGACCCACGTAATCTTCACTCTTATTGACCATGGTGATTGCAGCAGGCTTACGGGCAGAGAGCCAAGCCCAGTCTTCATCAATCATGGAGGCGTTGACAACAACAAAGTAGTCGTCTTCACCACGGCGGTAGATGATGAGGTCATCAATCACACCACCCTTTTCATTGAGCATCATGGAATATTGACCCATGCCGTCAACCAACTTATTGAGGTTGTTGGTGAACATTGTGTTGAGCCACTCTGTCGTACCTGCGCCAGAGACGAGGAATTGACCCATGTGAGAAATATCAAACACACCGCAAGCAGTACGTACGGTCTTGTGTTCGTCCATAATACCGGTGTATTGAACAGGCATGTTCCAACCAGCGAAAGGCACCATTTTAGCACCAAGTGCTTCATGCTTAGCCTTTAAAGGTGTGTTTTGTACAGATTCAGATTCCATGTGCGAAATATGGTACTCCTCTGAAAGCTTTTCGTCAAGTCATTATGAACCTTTTTCGTTGGATTTTCTTGGCTTTTAAGTGAAGCATCTTTAAAATTGCAGAAGCGAGCCAATTATGTTATCTTAAAGTAAGTAATCAGCTTTTCGCATGACCTTAACTCAATACGCCCTCATCGCCCTTGCGGTCTTTGTCATCCTCATCATCATCTTTTCGCTCATCAAAGGCGTCATCAAGATGATTATGTTGTCGCTAACTGTGGTTCTGTCCATCGCGTGCTGGCTCTTTTTGCAGCGCAATGGAGAGACCCTGCTGAGCTTTGTCATCAGCGAACCCAAAAGCTGGATGGTTCAAGCCATCTCTTACATCGCAGCCCTTCTCGTCTTCCTCATCCTCTTCCACGGTCTACGCTGGTTTTCCCAACTTTTTTCTTGGCGTCGCAACGGGGCGACATCGGGGGGGATTATTACGACCATCCTCATGAGTATACTCATGCTGTGGATGGGCTATATCAGTTTTTCCTACGCGTCCAACCTAGCACTCGTATCCTACTACCGCGAGATGGCGCAATGTCACTCCCATGGACAAGCCGCCCCCGAGATACCCAGCATCGTCACGGCCAAGAAGCGCATGCTCGATAACGATGCCCTCTCATGGCTTCGCAAGATTGACCCCCTAGACAACGCAGCCCGCACCACCCTCGCTAGTCTCATCGCCTATGGCTGCTCCCTGCCCGAAGCTCAGCGAACTTACTTTTACGCCTCGCGTTTAGAGAACTGCGGCATCTCCTACCCCTCCCGCTTCAACAAACTCTTTAGCGACGAAGGTCTACGCCAAATTGTCGAGCAAGAGAACTTTGCCTCACTGCTCGAAAATGACCTCCTCGAAACATTCTTACAAGCCGGCAACTCCCAACAATACTTAGAAGAGAACTTTCAACAAAACAACAAACGCAAACAATGAAAAAACTCCTTATCCTCCTCCTGAGCATCACCGCTGCCCTAAGCCCCGCCACAGCCGCCAAAAAGCCACCCCGCACCCTACCCGGTGGGTGGGTCTACACATGGGGTGATGAGTTCAACGGCAGCCGCCTCAACACCAAGTACTGGAGCCCCGAGCTGGGCGTCATCCGCAACAAGGGCACCCTGCAAACCTATACGGAAGACGCACTTAAATTCAAGAGAGGCTACTTACTCATCAACACCGAGCACGAGGAAACCGAAAACTGCAATTATCAAGAAGGTGCCACCAACTGGATTGGCAGCATTAAAACCCAACCCTACTCCAGCGGCTCTATCACCACAAAAGGCAAAAAAGACCTCCTCTACGGTCGTTTGGAAGTGCGAGCCAAGATGCCCGAAGCCAAGGGCGCATGGCCAGCCATTTGGCTGGTGGGCTCCAACGGTTGGGGCTGGCCCAAGTGTGGGGAAATCGACATTTTAGAGCACCTCTCCCAAAGCCCCGGCAAATGCTTCATGACCCTTCACTGGGGGAAAGGTGGCACCCAGAGCGTCGCCAACAAAGGATTTACGAGTGACATCCCCAACCCTTACAATAAATTCCACGTCTACGCGATGGAGTGGGATAAGGACGAGATGGTCATGTTTATTGATGATGACGAAGTCGCCCGCTGGGACTTAAGCATGGCCGATTACCCCGATGGCACCAACCCCTTCCGCACCCCGCATCACCTCATCATCAACACCGCTATAGGTGGCAATGGCACATGGCCCGAACACGCGGATGCCAAGGATTACCCCGTCTCCTACATCATCGACTACGTACGCTATTACACCAAGAAAGATAGTGCCGATGATGATGAGGATGAAGATGACAAGAAGAAGCGCAAGAAAAAATCAAGGCGCTAAAGGTGCCCCTAAATGCTCCACAAACTCTGTCGCGGTACTACCATCGCGATGAAGCGACGTAACCTGCACGCCCTCCTCAAGGGGCGTGTAGCTTCGTTTATAGCAGGGGGCGGCCTGTCCGCATTCATCCCACATGTACTCACAGCTCAAGTGCTTATCAGGTCCATATTCGCAAACACGCTCGGCATAAGCTAAGGCTTGATTGCGGCAGGGCAAGCCATCGGCTGCATTGAAGCACTCCCACTCCACCTGCCCATCAGCATTCAAGCGCACGAGCCGCTCGCAGATGCTGCGCGGCGTGGTGAGTGGGCATGCTTGTGCATCCAAATAAAGGGTGCAGATATTCGTTCCATCGCCATCCTGCTGAACGACAGCCATGCCGCGATTGCGATTGAGGACAAGTTTACCATCCGCATCCAACCACTCGGTGCGCTGCACCGCCCCATCCTTCGTGCTGAGGCGACGCTCGATAGCATAGCCCAAGTTATTATTAGCCATCTTGCCATCCACCTCGTTTTGAGTAAAGGCACAAAGTCCATCATCGCTGTAGGAGATGCGCAACACGGATTCCCCCCGAGCGTTTGAGATAGCCTTGCCCTCGGCATCCAAAAACTCAATCATCACGGGGCGACCCTGCTCATCATAGCTTCGACGCTCCACCGCAAAGCCCGGTTTTAAGGGCACAATCCCCTGCCCTGCGGCATTGTAAAACGAACGCGACAGCAAACGCCCCGCCTCATCGTAATCGAAGACACGCTTGGAGACGCCAGCAGCATCCGCAGCGGCCAAGCCGTAGGCATCCACATTCTGCTTCTCTATCAAACGCCCTGCATCATCATAAAAGAGCCGCTGCTCCGCCACCTGACTACCCGGTATCAAACTGGGCTGACCAAGGCTATTGAGATGCACCACGCGCTGTAAGCGACCTGCGGCATCATAATCAAACCGAACCTGTGATGCTGGGGCATCCGCCAAGGGGTGAGTTGGCGCAATCCCACGAGGAGGCATTTCACCAGCTTCATTGAAAAAACCTGCAAAATATTCGGAATGAACCATCATGGAAGAATCCTTCACGTGGTAATAAATCCCCATCCCCGCCACCCCTAACATCAAGGCGAGGGCGGGCAGACTGCCCATATAGGTCCAAAATCGTGCGAGCAATCGCCCCGCAAACTGTTTCCATTGCGATAAATCCATGCTGCAAAGACCACCGCCAAGTGGCAGCAGTTCGATAACAATCAGAAATAGGGGACCTTGCAAAGATTGCACGATTGGCGAAGATTTCTAGCTTTGTTTTGATTCCGTGCTCATTTTGCAAGGTACCCAAGGACCCCGATGCCCATTTTTTCGCTTGCTCAAGCCCCGACACTCACGTAAAATAGGCGATAGCAATGTTTCCTTTTAAAAAGAAGAAGAAGGAAGTCAATCCCTTTGACTTCCCCTCACCACCTCAAGCAGCGCCCAAGCCCAGTACGTGGCTTATTCGTCTGCAAGGGCTCGCTATCGTTTCAGCGTGCCTACTCCTCGGGCTTTGCCTGTACAGCTACGTCCCCGCCGAAATGCACTGGGACTGGCTGAAACCAGAAAATAGCAGCAGCGCCATCTCCGAGGATAGCACCAATCTACTTGGCATCATCGGAACCTACAGCGCCGCCCTGCTCTATTACCTCTTTGGGGCGGGCGCATGGTGGCTCCTCGCGCTGCTTACCTTCATCGGACTTCGCCGCCTGATGGCGCCTCTTAAACCATGGTCCAAGCAATGGATTTGCTTACTGCTCCTGCTCATCTTTGCCTGCATGAGCCTCTCCTTACAGCACCTGCTACTGGTAGGCTGGGCAGCGTACATGGGCATTAACAGCGCGGGCGGTCTGCTGGGCAGCCTGCTGGGACCTTGGACATTGGCACAATGGATGCAAGCCTACATCCCCTTCTGCCTTGCGGTACTGGCGCATGCTATCGCCCTCGTCTACTTTGTGGACAGCACACCACAAGCATGCCTCAAGGTCATTTGGAATGACATCAAGCAAGTCTGGCATCGTTGGCGGGAACACCGTCGCAACAAAAAGATGTGGAGCCAAGCCGCCCACGCTGACGAGTCGCCCCTCGGTGAACAGGGACAGCTTGACGCATCCGACACCGAATCCCCCTTCTACTACAAGGAGCCACGGCAAGCCCCACTGAGCACCGAGCAACAAGCCAATGCGCCCATCATCAAAAGCAGAGGAGCCCCCACGCACGAGACCCCTGCGCAACTGGTGCAGCAACAAATGGAACAAGTTCAGGAGGATGAGCCCCGCCAACCACTCATGCAACCCGCACCCAACGCACGCAGCCCACGGCCGAAAGCCGCGCCTACACCAGCTAGTCCCAAAGCGAAGCAAGCTATTGCAGCACCATCACCAACGAGCAGCCGCCCATTGACCACAGACTCGGACT
>JAWXTZ010000073.1:0-11488 GCA_044433085.1 Akkermansia sp. | reverse complement strand
AAAAATTAAAAGAAAATCAACTCTTTTTTAATGTGTTATATATGAATTTGGGCAACACATTTTTACTAGGTTTCGAAGTCATCTTTACTCCTGTGGTCAAAATGGCCGTGAATAGTAACAAAAAAGGTAAAAAAAGGTGAAAAAGGGTATAAGAATGAAAAAGCGTAACGATGCGAAGCATCGTGAATGGGAGTGCAGAGGGTCGCAGACCCTTTGCTGGGGTGCGGGGCGAAGCCCTGCTGGGTTTGGGCAAAGCCCAAGTTGCTTCAGGCGCGCTGTTCGCACGCCTTCACCCTTCGGGCAGAGCTTGCTTCGCAACTCTGGCTCAAATGCAGTGCATTTGTGTCGGGAGACCTGCCAGAGGCAGCGGAATTTGCGAAGCAAATCCGCAGTCGCCCAACTGACCCTCCCCCTGTTATTAGTAAATGTCCGCATGGCAAGCCTAGCATTGCGCCACCCGCCCAGTTGGGCGACCCCTTTATCCCCGACCGAAGGTCGCTCTTATCTCCGTTGCAAACGCGTTAGCGGAAAACGCTTTTACGCTTCGCGTTTGCAACGGAAGAAGTTAGCGGGCTTCGCCCGAAGAGATAGGGGTCGCCCAACTGGGCGGGTGGCGCAATGCTAGGCTTGCCACGCGGGCAGCTGCGTTGGACTGGGGATAGTCAGTTGGGCGACTGCGGATTTGCTTCGCAAATTCCGCTGCCTCTGGCAGGTCTCCCGACGGGCTGGGCTTTGCCCAGACCCAGTGGGGTTTCACCCCACACCCCACCAAAGGGTCTGCGACCCTCTGGACACCCATTCACGATGCTGCGCATCGTAAGGCCTCATACGCTGCCACGGCCCACGTTCACCCCAGCGCATACCGCGCCGCCGCAATCGCCATAAAGACGGCCGTCTCCACCCGCAAAATAATCGGGCCAAGACTCATCGCCCCATAGCCCGCAGCCTCAATCAAAGCATACTCCTTCGGGCTAAAATCCCCCTCCGGACCAATCAAAATCGTCAGCTCTCGCCCACCTGCCTCACGCTGCTCTTCCAAAAGCTCTCGCATCGGCTTCGCATGCGCCACAATCGCACAGCAGGCCTTAATCCCCCCCTGCGCTCGACCCAAAAATGCGTCTAGATTCACAGGCTCTTCCACCACAGGCAGCAGGCTCACCCCACTCTGCTTGCAGGCCTCCAACACGGTTCGTTGCCACTTCTCCCGCTTGCTCGCCCCTTCCTTCGCCTTCAATCGCACGATGGTTCGCTCGGTCAGCAGGGGGACAATGCGCCTCACCCCCATCTCCACCGCCTTCTGGACAATCAAATCCATGTTGCTCCCCTTCGGGATGGCGAGTGCCAAGGTGATATCAGGCAAGGCCTCAAAGGCATCCTGCGCTTGCAGCTGCTCCACATGCAGCAACATGCGGCTGCTGCCATCCACCTGCTCGATGCGGCAAAGGGCACTTACCCCCTTGCCATCAAATAGTTCACATTGATCCCCCACACGCATCCTCATGACTTTGAGGGCGTGCTTGGCTTCATCCCCCTCGACCCAGTGGGATTCTTGCTCCCATTGGGCTGTGGGTAAATAACAACGGTGCATCCTAGCTCAAATTGATGTTACTTGGCACGACGCTCATAGGTCGCTTTGCGAGCCGCAAAGGCAGCAGTGTTCGCTTTGACAGCTTCCTGTGATTCCTCGGCTGCAATGACGACATCTTCATCACTATCCTTCGCCAGCTTGGCGATCAGGTTCTCCACCCAGGTGAAGCTGCGCATGCCACCCATGGCCTTGGCGAGACCTATCTTTTGGCGGCGGCTCGCCTCCAAATCAGCGCGTTTAGCCATCAATTCTTTGTACTCGGCACTGTCCTTACCGACAAAGTCGGCGGCATCTTCATCAGTCTTATTGATGATTTCTTGCCATTGACTGCTGTCTTCATCAAGCTTGTCGTAAAGCACAGCCATGAGCTTATCCACGGTAGCTTGGTCGCGTTCACGCGCTTGGCGGAAGGCAATGCCAACGGCTCCCTTGGCGAATGGGTTCATGCGGGTATCATCCTTGCTGCTGTTATAGAGCTCCAAGGTGAAGTCCACCAAATCATCATTACCCCATGCCCCGAGGAATTCGCATTCGCGTGGCCAGTTATTCTTATCCTCAAGGCGTTCTTTGTAGTATTCCAAAGCCTTGGGTGAGCAAGCAGAAGCCAAGGTACGCATAACTTTAGCACGATACTTCACGGGCACACTATCAAAGATTTGGTCACCCATGCTCAGCTTGGCATCGGTATCTTCGGTCATCTCGACGATATTATCCAAACAGATGGCGAGGGTTGCGACAAGCTTGCTGTCAATTTCCTTATCCTTCAACAAGTCAAGGATAACAGGCAGGTCCTTTGCGGTGACACGCAGACCCATCACCTCCCAGATGGCGGCAAGTTGTTGAGGCTTGGTCTTAAATTTGGGTTGAGCTGCAATCTTCTCGGTCAAGGTCTTCAATTTACCATTGATGTTTTTGACCTCCGCCACACCCAGACGTTGAATCATCCAGCTGAACAAAGTGGGGCTAATCTTGCGGGCATCTTGCTCCAAGCTCTTGAAAATCATCACCTCGATAGCGGGATCCTTCTCTGCCATGATGCCGAGCAGCATGCCTGCATTCATCGCGACACCCTCGGGTGCGCCACCATAGCGATTGACGCCATTTTCATCCTTTTGGAAGGGATCGACAATCACACCCATCAGACGCTTCGCATCCGCCAAGGAGCAATCCAGCTTGATGCCCTTCTTTTCCACATCGGCCAAGGTTTCAGCACCAGCTTTGTTGATGTTACCAGCTTGGCGAAGCAAACGGTTGGTTTCAGCCACGTTTTTTGCATAAGCCTCCTTGGTCGCATTGACACTAGAGACGTAATAAGCAGCACCACCGCCCAGCAGAAGCAAGGCACCGCAAGCGACAAGGAACATAGGTTTCTTCCAAATCGGTGTGGCGGCGGCATCTAATTGAAGAGCTTCAAGGTAGGCATCGCGCACGCTGAGATCCGCTTCACTTGGTTCGGCAGCTGGGGCTTCTGGGCTTGCCTCAAGCTCGGGGGCTGGGGCTGGGGCTTGCTCGGTAGCAGGTGCCGCTTCGGCATCTGGTGCAGGTACAGCGGGCTGTTCCGCGGGCTTGGGCGCAGGCTTTTTGATGCCAGCCAACTTATTCAAACTAAGACCCGTCTTTGGAGCAGCAGCCTTGGCAAGCTTGGTTTTGGCAGGGGCAGTGGCTTGAAGCTTCGTCGTGCTGGCAGCCTTCGTCAACTTAGGTGCAGCAGCACCCAACTTCGTGGTAGGGCTGGCCGCTTGAGGCGTTTCCGCCGCTTCGGACGACTCCTCGGTAGCACTGCTGGCAGCCACCTTCGGTGCTGATTTTCCAGCGGCAAGCAACATCTTGGTAGCAGGTGGTTTAGCACCCGTCTTCACCGCAGCAGATGCCGCAGCAGAGCGCAACAAAGCAGTGGATGGGGCCTTAGCCTTGGCAGCGCCATCGGGCTGGGGTGCAGGGGCGATATTCACCTCCTTAACACCAGCGGCCTTAGCCGCCTCCAACGCATCCGCGGCCGCTTGGGCAGCAGCTGTCGCCGCCAAAGCCGTTTCAGCGGCAGCCAACTTGGCAGCGGCAAGAGCAGCCGCCTGCTCCGCAGCTTGGGCAACACGCGCTGCATCAGCAGCAGCCTTTTCAATGGCAGCAAGACGATCAGCCTCGACCTTCTCAGCAGCAGCCTTTTCCGCAGCAATACGGTCAGCTTCAGCCTTCTCGGCAGCCGCTTTTTCCGCAGCAATGCGGTCGGCCTCCGCCTTTTCAGCAGCTTCCTTCTCCGCAGCAATGCGGTCGGCCTCCTCCTGCTCGGCAACCTGCTTGTTGTATTCCTCCATCTGGCGATTATATTCCGCCATCTCGCGTTCGTAAGCCTCATGCTCAGCTTGAAGGCGGGCTTCTTCGGCCGCAATCTCTTCAGGGCTCAAGACTTTTTCCTCGGCAGCGGGCTTCTTCAAGAGACTGGGCTTAGGGCTAGTCGTCGTACCGGCAGCAGTCTTCAACTTAGGAGCAGCCTTGCTTTCAATCGTTTTGCCACTGGCAGAAACCAAGCGACGCTTGGCGACAGGTGCAGTTCCGCTGGGTTTAAGGACGCGACGAGGCGCACCACTAGGAGGAGTAGGAGTATCCATAAAGTTAAAAAATAAAAGTTTGAGCTTCCCTTATTGTACTAAAAAACAGCTTGAATGCAACAACGGAATTGAGCATTCTTAGCGCAGAGGTCATTTTTTGCTCCAAACGCGCAGCCAGAGCAGCATAATAAGCAGCAAGCCAAAGCTGGCATAGCTTACCCAGCACGCGAACCCCAGCTCCCACGCGGGATAATAAGCCGCCAAGGCCTCGGCTAAAAGACTCGTATTCATCAATAAGCCCGCCACCAGCAGGCTAGAGGCCAAGCCCAGCGCCCATGGGTGGTACTGACTCTTAGCAAAGGATTTACAGAAAGTACAAAGCGCCCAGCCACCCGCAAGGTTAAGGAGCAGAAACACCAGCAAGCTGCCCGCTCCCGCCTGAATCGGTACCCAAGTCGCCCTGTCCGCAGCAAAGGGTAAGCACACATCTGGTGCCACAAAACAGCAACAAATGGCCATCGGCAAGGCCACCATCAAACAGCCCGAGGCAAGCGACCCATGCCGCAGCATGGCCGCCATCACCGCCCAGAGCATCAGCACCAAACTGGCACCCAAACAGCCCAAGGGAACCGCCGCCTTGAGCGTCCAAAGCTCGCAGCCCATCAAACTGGTACCCGAGAGTGGGTGGGCGTCCCCCAGCGAGCGCAAGCACAAGGCCAAGAGGAAAAGCACACTAATCAGTGCTGCCATGAACAGCCGGTGCCGCATCATCATTGCCGTTCAATCACAATCTTACCATAGCTATTGCGGCTATTGCCCCCCTGATTGAAGGTGAAGACAAGGCGCGGATTCTTAAGTGCCTTAGGCACATTGAGTGAGTAAACGTTATCAACAGGGTTATGCCCTGCAAAGCCATCGTGAACATCCTCCGCCACCTGAGACTTGCCATCATACAAGCGCACCCCCTTGATGGTCAAGCCATCTTTACCCGAGGTAAAATTAAAACGCACACTGTACTTACCCGCCTGCGTGATGGGGATGGGCCCCGTCATCTCGACAGGAGTCGTATCCGTGGGCAGCATCGCCTTAAACCAGCCACTCGCCAAGTCAAACTCCTTGAGCCACAACTTCTTAATCTGACGAGCCGACTTAGCATGGTAATAATCCGGATCAATCGCAATCGACTTATCGCAATAGGACTTCATCAGCTTAATTTGGCTCAAATTACCCTTCTCGCGCCAAAGCGCAAGCAGCCCAGCAATCGCGCCTTGCTTGGCAATGTCCGTGTACTTGGGGTCAGCCAAAATCGCATCGACAAACGAGATACCCTCCGCCAGCTCCATCCCACGAACCTTCTCCGCTAGCTTGTAGTCATTCGCCTCCAAGGCAGCAATATAGCCACTCTTATCCTCGGGGTCAGCCTCACGCATCTGCTTGAGGGCATCCGCCGTAAAATTAAGCCCTGGCACACGGCAAGCCTTGCCAATCAAAGCCGCCTTCTGCTCACCACTAGCCGCCTGCGCCTGCTCCAGCAAGTCAGCTTGCGCCTTGGCCGCCTTCAACCTACCTGCTACAATCTTGGCAAGCGTCGCATTGCTCGCATCCGTCATGACGCGACCCTCCAGCGTGCAGAGGTGGTGACCCGCCTGATCAAAAAACAAAATTGCAGGAATCGACTTGGGCATGGGGATATTCAACTTACCCCGCAAATCCGCCATCTTCTCATTGATTTCCTTACTAGGAGTCTCATAGCGGGGATAGGGCATCAAGACCGCATCCCCCGCTGCTGCCAACAACTTAGC
Source organism: Akkermansia sp. (assembly GCA_044433085.1). Taxonomy (GTDB): domain Bacteria; phylum Verrucomicrobiota; class Verrucomicrobiia; order Verrucomicrobiales; family Akkermansiaceae; genus Akkermansia. Next base: position 5,552 of record JAWXTZ010000073.1, on the reverse strand, counting down.
ATCGGACATCAACTCCTCGCAACGACGCTTGCTGTAGCGATCCCAATCCGCCGCATACTGAAACACCATAATACCATCAGCACCCGCAGCCTTCAAGGCCGCGTCACCTTGGCTCACCTTCGTCACCGCACTCAAACTACCAGCAGCCATCAGGCCCAGCAGAGCCACACTCAAGATTTTTTTCATCATCATCTTATTCTAGGGAACAATTTATCATTAAGAAACACGCTTACCATAAACGTAAATACCATTCAGGTGGAAGAACTCTGGCCCACCCTTACGCAAAATGCGCACATAAAGTGCCCGTTGGGGTGCCGCCGACATATCCACCCGCGTCACACGCTCGGGATTCTTTGGCCCTAAATCCTTCACATCAACCCAAGAGCCATCCTCGCCATTGGCCGAGACCTGAACCACCATATTTTGCTGGCGGAAGGCACTGTTACCTGTCGGCACAATCACCACACCATTAACTTGGCAAACATAAGGCAATTGAACCATCACCCAAGCATTCTCATCCTTACCCGTGTGGAACTTACCCCCGCGTGCATCCAACACACCCGCGTGCATCATCGGCGTATCATGCTCGCAAGTGGAGCTCAAACGAATCATCCCACCCTTCGAGACCAGATCCCCCGCAAAAGGCTCCCAAGTCGGCATACCACCCACATAGCGATTCTTCTCTGGCACATTCTTCATCAAAGCATAAAAAGCAGACAAATCACCCATATTTTCAGCACTGATAAGTGCCCCACGCAACAAGGTATCAACCGAAGCACCCTTGCCACTCGCCGCCGTGATAGCCGCAACCGTACGCTGAGCCAAAGCACGTTGAACACTTGCAGACTGCTTCGCGCCCCAATCATTACCCCAAGTCATCACCGCAGGCGTAAAATCAGGCTTCGTGATAACAGCCATCAGCATCTTACTATAAAAATTCAAGACAGCAGCCTCGGGCTTATCCTCACCCTTCGCGACCCAATCGGCCTGCTTGCTAATAAAGGCAGCCACATCCCATGGGGCAGGCCCCATCGACTCAATCGCCTTCCAAAAATCAGTCGCCACCGTGATACGAGCCCCAGCAGGCGCGCCATCCAACAAGCTCAGCCCCTTAGACTGCAAGAGGAAAGCCGCCATCTCTGGTGCCACCTTCGGCATCGACTGGCACAAAGAACGCAAAGCCGCCACCTTAGGCTCCAAATGAACATTCTTAGATAACATATCAAAATACGCGCGATAAGTCGTCATATTGAGTGGCTGCGCCGCAAGTGCCGCCTGATAAAGAGCCATCGCCTCGGCAGGGGCCTTGTCCTGCATCACCATCGCAGCCGACTCCAAACTCATCGCCTTCATCGTCTTAGCAATATTCTTGGCATCATACAAATCATAAGAAAACTGCAAAGCCGAGAAGAAGCCCGCACCATCCCAAGGCGACCAATGCAACCAACGCTGCCAAGAGAGCGAATACGCAGGACACCACTTACCATCCACCAGCACCGCATAAGAGCAATGCCCCGGTTCCCCCATCGTCTGCGCCGCAATACCATTGCCCGCAGCCGCATAAGCACCAAAGTGAGAAAGCGCACCACAAATACCACCCATATCGCAAATCTCCTGACCATAAGTATCAAAAGCATCGCCATAAGTCTCATAAAAATTCACATGAATACTATCCCCATAAATATTATTCGGGCGGTAAGTACCACGCCAGCAAACCGCATAAAATTCACCCGTGCCCACATAATGCTCGGCTGGGACATGCACATTATCAAGGCACCACTGATAATTCTCCACATAACCCGCCTTGTGTTCCGCCTTAATACCCATCAAGACACGCAACTGCGACATCGGCAGCGTATCCAGCTGCCTATTCAAGCGCCCCTGCGCCCAATACTTATGATAATAAGCCGCACGAGCCAAAGCACGCCCCAGCGACCAATTATTACGGGCAAACTCAATGGCAACAGCCGTGGCAATATCACGCTTACGACCCGACTTAAGGATGGAAGCATCCTGCTCCGCCATCTCCAAGAACAAATAAATAGCACGCACCACGGGGAACTTTTCGCCCGAATACAACAAGGACTGCAACCAAGTCAAATCCGCGCTCAAATCTTCCAACTGAGCCGCCTTAGGGGCAGAAGAAACCAGCGAAGCAAAACTGACAGGCTCCTTTGCACGAGCCACCGCAGCCTGCAAACGCAGACCAATCGCCTGCACCGCCTGCTTATTTTCAGGCGTTTTCGCCTTAGCATAAGCAGCCTGCTTAGCATCAAACTCCACCTTCAACTGATCCACCTCGGCTTGGGCCTTAGCCTGCTGCTCCTTCAAAGATGGCTCCGTCAGCTCGGCCAATTGCAGCAAACGCCACTGGGCAAGGCGAAGCTGCATCGACTCACTACCCACCACAAAATCAGCCATCGCCTTAGGCGACTTACGAGCAGCCAAAAGCCGCTGCACCGAAGCATGCAAGCGAGCCCCCGCATCAGAGGACTTAAAAACAGCAGGCGACAACTCCAAGCTCGAGCTATCCGCATGAGCAGGAATCAGCGTCGTAGCCAGCAACACCATCGGGGCAAAAAAAGCAAAACACTTCATAAAAAACAAAAGGGGTGAAACTTTATTATTTCAAGAATGAAAGCAGATAGCAAGAATAAAGCTCGCAAAAACATCACTCCTCCTCGGGATGAATAATAACACCATCCCGCAAGCCGCGCAAAAGAGACGCTGCGTCAGATTAATCGCGTCGTTTATTGCTGTCTCACGCAACACGCCTGATTTTTACTTGCAAATGCAATATCAACTATGATAGCGTAAAAAAAGGCATTCAACATATTTGACCAGCGCGGACAGGTGCCAACTTTTATTCTACCCTCCCACTCTCCCATGAACAAGACGACCATTCAGCCCTTCAACAAAGAAGAACTACAAGCAATCATCAATCAGGCTATCGAAGAACACGGCAACGCAGCCGACTTGAACTTCATTGACACCTCCCGAATCACGGACGTGTCCTATTTATTCATCGACTCCCCCTTCAACGGCGATATCTCACAATGGGATGTTTCCTCCGTCAGACGAATGGATAAGATGTTTAAAGAAAGCGCCTTTAATGGTGACATCTCGCAATGGGATGTCCGCGAACTCACCAACATGATGGATATGTTTGAGGGCTCAGCCTTTCGCGGCAACATCTCCTACTGGGACATCCCCCCAGGCAACACAGGCAATAACTGTCATGAATTTAGAGCCCTCCGCAAACGCACTTGGGAACAGGATCAGCAAGGCGCTATCCCCACGCCAAAAGACATGCCCCCGCCCTGCAAGCCTAAAACGAAGAAGCAGCTACGAGCAATCATCACCAAAACCCTACAGGAGCATGGCAATAATGCCGACTTAAGGGCACCTTGCAAAATTAGTACTGAATCAAAGATGAATCCGAGTTCACTGTCAATCGTGCGATTTTTGTCGCAAATTGGCACCAATTTGTAGCTTTCGTGTCCCAAATATTTAATATTTGGGCCTCTCAAGCCCCAAATTAGTGCTCAATTCGCTTCCAAAACTCATCACGCCTAATTTTGCAAGGTGCCCTATAGGTATGCTTCAAGTTTTTAACTGTCCAGCGATTGTAGAAAAAGGTCAAAGTCGCTTTGGTAATTTTTGTCTTCAATCATTCTGTATTGCTCTAGCTCGTGTTCGGCCTTTTCTTTGGCGACTGCTGCTGATATGCTTCCAGCATGTTGTAAGATGTCTCGGTCATCAGCTAATAAAAACTTATCTAATTGGGCGACCCAATCGCGCATATACATAACTTGCCTTCTTTTGGCGCGAAGCTCCGCTAAGTCAAGGTAGGCTGATACAAGGAGATTTAAACTCTCGAGTTCTTCGGGCGAGAGGTAATTTTTGGCGATGGATACATCGGGTTTGGGGATTCTACCTTGGGGAGCATTTTTCCATGATGTTAAGCCCAGATTTTTCTTTTCGTGACTAACGCGCGTGTAAATGATTTCGGCTGCGGTCTCATGACTAATTGCCCAATGAAGTTTATTTTGTACGGTGGAGAAAAATGTCTTGGTAAGCTCGCTTTGGACATCATAATCTGCGCTGCATTGAGAGTAAATATCGGTAATGTTTGATAAAACCGCCTTTCGCTGCTACGAATATCGCGGATGCGCTCAAGGGTTTCATTAAAATAGTCTTGTCCAAAAATGTACTCAGGCTGCTTGAGGCGTTCAACATCCAGAACAGAGCCTTTCTTGATGTATTCTTTTAAGACCCCAGTTGCCCATGTTCTGAAGATAATGGCACGCTCTGAATTGACGCGATAGCCTACTGCTATCACAAGGTCCAGATTGTAAAAATCGATAAGACGTTGCACCTCTCGCGTGCCCTCTTGTCGAACTGTTTCCATTTTTGAAACAGTTGCCACCCTGTTCATAAATGTTTTTGATGTGCTTGGCAATGGCGGGTACACCTACATCAAAAAGTATTGCAATAGATTTTTGGCTCAACCAAAGGTTCCCCTGTTGGAAAAGCACCTCTACCTTAGGGGCATTGTTGGCATCACGATAGATAATAATCTCTCGACTATCCCCATCTTTGAGCGTCAGTGCTGTTTTCTTTTTACTCATGATGATAAGTCTCCTCGTTGTTGGACTAAATTTTTGTACATAAGTGATGGGGCAAGGTTCTTATTCTCCATTGTCTAGCTTCAATTGCTGGTTGATGCGCTCTTGAGCAAGCTCAATTTGCTTTTGTAGCTGCTGACGAAGTAGCTCTTTATCGGGAAGTTCTGTGTAATATTGAGAGACTTGTATTCCCGCATCACCAAGCTGGAGTAGCTCGATTTGTTCCTGCCCTCCTTCGCTACAGAGGAGCAGTCCTAGCGGTGATTGCTCGCCTTCTTGGCGTTCGTATTTATCGAGCCAGCGGAGGTAGAGCTCCATTTGCCCTTTGTAGGAGGCTTTGAATTTACCTCGTTTAAGCTCAACTGCGACGAGTCGGCGCAATTTGCGATGATAGAAGAGCAAATCTAGATAAAAATCCGCCTCATCAATGAGCATTCTTTTTTGGCGTTCGACAAATGAAAAGCCGCTGCCCAGTTCAAGAATAAAATTTTGTAAACCTGCTAGCAGCATGTCCTCTAGGTCGCGTTCGCTGTAGAAGCCCTTCAATCCAGTAAAGTCGAGAAAATAGGGGCTTTTAAATACTAAAGGGGACCTTGCAAAATTAGTCTGTTGCCACCCTTGAGTCGCTCATTGAAATTATTGCGGCTCTATTTGCTCAAATAAGCGTTCTCTTCGGGCGTGTTGCGTTGTCTTGGGGCCTCTACAAAGCTTGCATCAATGATGCTTCCTGATGAAAAGCGAAGTCCCGCATCAACCATTTGACCTTCAAAATCATCGAAAAGGGCGCGTGTCCCCTTTTCGCCTAAACTTTCTTTAAAACGCCAAATCGTCGTGGCATCTGGGATTTTATCGCATGCGTCAATCCCACAAAAGCGCATGAAACTAATGCGGTCGTTAAGTTGGAATTCCATTTCATCATCGCTC
>JAWXTZ010000072.1:0-11541 GCA_044433085.1 Akkermansia sp. | reverse complement strand
GCTGAAATATTCGCATAGCAGAGCTGTATTCGATAATGCAGATGGGGAGCTCTGCATCAATTTATCGTTATTAACCGATACCTTTCGGTCAATTACCTGCACCCAGCCGTGAATAGTAACCATAAATCCAAATTTCTTCAAAAAACAGCTTGCATCCCATGGCAATTCCCGCTAGAGTGAATATTGAGATTAATCACACCCCTATCTCACCTTGCTTTATGAACCCCATATTAAAATCCATTGTCACCACTCTCGCCATCCTTGCGGTGAGCTCCGTTATGCTGTTTCTACCCTATGATCAAATGGGGCTAGCGCTCAACCCTGTTCAAATCCGCGTTGTCGCGATGTTTGTTTTCGCGGCCTTAATGTGGATTCTCGAACCTATCCCGGTTTGGGCGACCTCGGTTCTGCTCATTCAGCTTTGCCTCTTCACGGCCTCCGACCAAAGCTTGCCTCCCTTCAAAGAACCCCATATTGACAAGGCTGCGCTGACCCAAGTCATCCAAAATGCTGCCCTCGATGCCCCTGCGGACAAGGTCTTAGCCGTCACGGAAAAAAGCTTTGGCATTCTGAACAAGATGACCAAAACCACGCCCGATAACATCCAAGTAACCGTGGCGGAGGAATTCCACCTTGCCGACATGCCCGATGCAGCAACCGCCATCCACACACCAGAGATGCACGCGGCGATTGAAGCCATTCCCTGCGTCAACGTCATGCAGTACAAAAACCTGCTCGCGACCTTTGCCGACCCCATCATCATTCTCTTCTTGGGCGGTTTCTTCCTTGCCGCTGCGGCGACCAAGTACCAATTGGACATCAACTTGGCCAATGTCATGCTGCGCCCCTTTGGCGATAAGCCCCGCAATGTGATGCTGGGTCTGATGACCATTACTGCCGTTTTCGCCATGTTCATGAGCAACACCGCCACCACCGCGATGATGATTGCGCTAGTTGCCCCCGTGCTGGCCATCTTTAAAGATAGCGACCGCGGACGCATTGGCTTTGCCCTCTGCATCCCTGCTGCGGCCAACATTGGCGGCATGGGCACACCCATCGGCACCCCACCCAATGCCATTGCCTTAAAAGTCATGCAAGACATCGGTCTGGACATCAGCTTTGGTAAGTGGATGATGATGGGGGTTCCCTTTGTCATCCTCATGGTCTTGATTGCTTGGGTTCTCTTGCTCAAGCTCTACCCCTGTGAACAAAAGGAAATCAAGCTTCGTGTCAAGGGTATTGGCTTCATCAAGTCCGCCCAAGCCTATGTGGTCTACACCACCTTCATCGTCACCATTGCGCTGTGGGTCATGGGCTCGGGCGTGCATGGACTCAACAGCAACGTCATCGCCTTCATCCCCATCACCGTCTTCTGCGTCACGGGCGTGATTACGGAAAAGGATTTGTCCGCCATGAACTGGTCGGTACTCTGGCTGGTTGCAGGGGGCTTTGCCCTTGGTCAAGCCCTGCAAGACACAGGTTTAGCTGCTGACTTGATTGGTGCCATTCCCTTTGAAACATGGAGCATCGTGGGTCTGCTGATCGGTGCTGGTTTCATCTGCATGTTCATGTCCACCTTCATGAGCAACACCGCCACAGCCAACCTGCTGCTGCCCATCTTAGCCAGCCTTGCGGGTGTCATGATGGGGGCAGGTATCATCACCCAAGGCTGGGCTCTGGGTCTACTCGTTGGTATCGCCCTCTCGGCATCCATGGGCATGGCTCTTCCTATCAGCACGCCACCTAACGCCCTCGCCTATGCGACAGGCATGATTAAAACCAAGGACATGGCCATCTCGGGCACCATCCTCTGCACCATCGGCTTTGCCTTGGCCTGCACCATGGTTGTGGTTTTGCTCCACATGGGATTCTTCGGCTAAAAACCAAGCGTCGCTACATTCTTTCAGGGTGCCATTCCAATGGGGGTGGCACCCTTTTTAGGTGCCTATTATTACGATGCGCGCCCAATGTGACGAAATTGCCACATAACAAAACGTCAAGTTATGCTAGCAATTCTTGCTAAGGTATGCTACAAGAAACGCAGCTATGGACAACATGTATTATGCAATCATCGGCATTCTGCTGCTACTCGCGGTCTTTGACCTCGTTGTTGGGGTCTCCAATGACGCAGCAAACTTCCTCAATTCAGCCATTGGCTCTAAAGCGGCACGTCGCAGCGTCATCGTTGCTGTTGCTGCGGTGGGTGTGCTACTGGGCGCATCCCTGAGCAACGGGATGATGGAAATTGCCAAGAGCGGGGTCTTCACCCCATCCGAGTTCACCTTCAATGAAGTGATGATGCTCTTCCTCGCCGTCATGCTGACGGACGTCATCCTACTCGACCTCTTCAACACCTTTGGTCTGCCCACCTCCACGACCGTATCCATGGTCTTCGAACTGCTGGGTGCCGCCATTGCCGTTGCCTACTTCAAGATGGCCAACGACCCAGAAGCATCCCAAAACCTCGGTCGCTACATCAACACGAGCAAGGTCTTCCAAATCATATCGGGCATCTTCCTCTCAATTGCTGTGGCCTTCACCTGCGGTTGTATTGCCATGTGGTTCTCCCGCCTCATCTTCAGCTTCCGCTACCAAAAGTCCTACCGCTACGTGGGTGCTGTATGGGTTGCCTTAGCCCTGACCGCCATCACCTACTTTGCCATCTTTAAGGGCTTTGGTAAGAGCAGCGTCATGAGCAAAGAAAACGCAGCCTACCTCAACGACAACATGGCTATGTTGACAGGCTACGCGCTCTGCTTCTGGTTCGTCGTCGCCTTCATCCTTCAAAACATCCTCAAGTTGAACACCCTTCGCCTGACCGTCCTCGCGGGTACAGGTGCACTTGCCCTCGCCTTTGCGGGCAATGACTTGGTGAACTTCATCGGTGTCTTCATGGCAGCGGAAGCCTCCTTCCACTACGCCTCGGGCGTCGCGGCAAGCGGTGGCGACATCGCCACCCTTAAGATGGGTATCTTGGGTGAAAAAGTTAACACCAACATGTTCTACCTCGTTGGTGCTGGTCTTATCATGGTAGCCGCGCTCTTCTTCTCCAAGAAGGCACGCACCGTCTCCAACACAGAAGTGAAGCTTGCGCGCAACACCGCTGCGAAGGAGCGTTTTGGCTCCACCCTTGCAGCCCGCATGATTGTGCGCAGCACCGTCAACACCGTCAAACGCGTCAAAAAAATCACCCCTAAGCCCATTCAACAATTCGTGGGCAAGCGATTTGCACCCCTGACAGCAGCCGAGGAAACAGGCGCGGCCTTCGACTTGATTCGCGCCTCGGTCAACCTGACCATCTCCGCCCTGCTCATCACCTACGCCACCTCCCACAAGCTCCCCCTCTCCACCACCTATGTGACCTTCATGGTCGCCATGGGTAGCTCCCTTGCAGACCGCGCATGGGGACGCGAAAGTGCGGTTTACCGCATCACAGGCGTGCTCACCGTCATCGGTGGCTGGCTCATGACTGGTTTGGTTGCCTCCACAGGTGCCTTCCTTACCGCAACCCTGCTGATGCACCTCGGCGGCTGGGGCATTGTCATCATGCTCGTCATTGTGGCGCTCTTCATCATGAAGACCACCATGTACCACCGCCAAAATGCCAAGCAAGAATCCCGCGCCATCAACTTCCTGAGTGGCAGCAACGCCAAGGAGCTTCGCCGCTCCACCGCTGACTCCTTGGAAGAGATGCTCGACATCTACAATGCCACCGTCAAGACCATCATTGCCGATGACTTTGATACCGCGCGTCGCCTGCGTCGCCAAACGAAGGACTTGTACAAGAACTTCCAACTGCGTATGGATGACGAAGTCATGCCGACCCTCGCGACCCTGCCAGCAGACCACGCAGAAGAAGGTGAAATGATTTACCACCTGACCGAAAGCAGCCTCGCTGTTTCCAAGAACCTCTTAACGATTGTTAAGACAGCCCACAGCCACTTGGATAACAACCACAAGAGCCTCGGTTCCAAGCAAGCCGCCATGTTGCAGGACATGTGCTACAAGCTCAATGACTTCTTCCCTCACCTCTGCGAAGTCATCCGCAAGGGCGACTCCATCCTCATGATTGCAGCGATGGCCGAAGCCAACAAGATCAGCGATGAATTCGCCGACAACATCGCCCGCTACATCAAGGAGGGCAAGTCGGATGAAAAGAACCTTCGCAACCACATCCTCTACCTCAACTTCGTCAACGAAACGCGAGCCATGGTCTATTCCGCCATCTACATCGTCAAGGGCAAGGAAGAGATGTTTGTCAAAGCTGACCGCCGTGCGGAAGAAGCCTTAAAGGAAGCCGCCGCACAAGCCAAGGCACAGGCCGAAGCAGCACAACAGGGCAATAGCCCAAGCTAAGACCATGAGTTCTTGGGGTATTGTCATCGGGCTTCTGATCATCGCCTTCATCATCCCCTTCCTCTATCTGCGCATGCAGATTGAGGAGATGAAGCGAAAGATTCTCCATGACAATACCGAAATCCAACTCCTGCGCCGCTTCAAGGCCGACCTTGAAGAACACCTTGAGAAAGACAAATCGCTCTTTCTCAATGCGCTGGGGGTAGCCTTCATCCTGATGCGCCCCACGGGGCGCCTCGTGATGGCCAACAAAGAGGCAGGTAAGCTGCTGGGCATTGATGAGAACAGCGACATCAACCTCATCGAAAGCCTGCGGGGGCACCCGATGAAGGATGCCTTAGCCCACGCCATCGCCTCCGACAAGGCCTGTCAAGTCACCGTTCGCCTCAACAGCAAGGACAACGACTACGTTTACCGCGTCACCAGCACCCCGCTGGGCAATGCAGACCGCCACATCGGCATCGTCTTTCACGACATGACCGAAGAGCACCGCACCATGGTCATCAGGCGTGAATTTGTCACCAACGCCTCGCACGAACTGCGCACCCCCCTGACCATCATCCGCGGTTATCTCGAAAGCTTTATCGAAGACCCCGACTATGCGGACAACAAGGTCATGCGCGAGCGTGCCTTCAACCTGATGCAAAAGCACACCAACCGCATTGTCCGATTGGTGGAAGACATGCTCACCATCTCGCGGCTCGAAAACGCCAGTGGTGACTACATGAAGGAAGAGCCCTTCACCCTCGACACCCTACTCAACGACGTACGACTGCGCCTCGACCGCATGATTCAACAACAGCAGGCACATTGCAGCATCGACATCTACCCAAGGGGTATCGAAATGGTCGGTGACAAATTTTATTGGGAGCAAATCATCTTCAACCTGATGGAGAATGCCCTGAAAAACAACCCCCAAGCAGGACTCGTGCTACAAGTGAGGGCGCGCCTGACCGAGGACAAGAAGGTACAAATCAGCGTCATTGACAATGGCTGTGGCATCATTGCGGAAGCCCTGCCCTACATCTTCAAACGCTTTTACCGAGCCGACCAAACAGGCAAAATCAAAGGCACGGGCTTAGGGCTCTCCATCGTCCGCAACGCGGTCGAAGCCCACGGTGGCACCATCGTCGCCGAAAGCGACCCCGGTGAACGCACCGCCTTCATCATCACAACACCGCTGTCACAAAGCAGCGGAGCTGCTTTGTGACAATTGGGAATTGGGAATGGGGAATTAAAAATTAGCGTGCTTCGCACGATGATATGGGGCAAAGCAAATTCAGCGTTGCATAGGCTTAGCATCCCTGCCCGCTAGGGCACACTATTTTAATTCCCAATTCCCAATTCCCAATTCCCAATTCCCAATTCCCCATTCCCCATTCCCCATTCCCCATTCCCCATTCCCCATTCCCCATTGGAGCGAAGCGACTCAGTTCCTAATTTTCATGAGCGCAGCTCGTGAAATGGCTTGAGTCTTTGGGTGGGACACGTTAAACTAGGGTGCCCCATGATTGATTACGCCCCACTTATTGAAAAAAGACGCAGCCGCCTTGAGGAGCTAGAAGAGCTCATTGCCGACCCTGCCCTCTTTGATGATCGAAAGCGGGCGGAGGATTTGCTGCGCGAGCATCGCCAAATCAATCAGTTGCTAGCGGAATGGAATGAACTGCAACAATGCCTTGAACAGGCCGAGGAAAATCGTCAACTCATTAGCCTTGAAGAGGGCGAGTTGGCTGAATTGGCCGAGCTGGAACTGGCGGAGTTGGAAGAGCGTATTGATAAGCTTCAACTGGCGGTTCAGTATAGTTTATTGCCCCGCGATGAGACTGAGGATAGAGACGCGCTCATCGAAATCCGCGCAGGTACGGGCGGGGACGAGGCCTCCCTCTTTGCTGGCAATTTGCTGAACATGTATCAGCGTTATGCCGAGGCACGTGGCTGGAAGTTTGAAATCCTTGATGCCAGCCCCAGCGCGGTTGGTGGCTTTAAGGAAGTGACGGCTCGTGTTGCGGGGCAAGAGGTCTTCCGCTACTTGAAGCATGATAGCGGGGTTCACCGCGTGCAGCGCGTGCCCTCGACCGAAACGCAGGGACGAGTCCACACCTCCACCGCCACCGTGGCTGTCCTACCCGAGGCCGAGGAGGTTGATGTCACCATCGCCCCTGATGATTTGCGTATTGAGACCTGCCGCTCGGGTGGTGCCGGTGGTCAGCACGTCAACCGTACGGAATCAGCCGTGCAGATTTTTCACTTACCCACGGGCATCATGGTGCGCTGTGAGAAGGAGCGCTCGCAGCTTAAAAACCGTGAGACAGGGATGCGCATTTTGCGCGCACGTCTCTTTGAGATGAAGCAGCGCGAGGCTCATGAGCAGTACTCCGAGCAGCGACGTGCCCAAATTGGCACAGGTGAACGAAGTGAAAAAATCCGCACCTACAATTTCTCGCAAAATCGTATTACAGACCACCGCATCAACTACACCGCCTACAATTTGGAACTTTACCTCACGGGGCAGATGGATGAGTTGATTGCCCGCATGCAGCATGAGGAAATGCAGCAACGCATGCACGAACTGAGCTAAGCCCCCCCTTTTCACCATGTCCAAAATCATTCAAGAAGTCCTGAGTTCTGGTACAAGCTACCTCGAAGAACGCCAAATTGATGAAGCGCGCCACTCCATGCAAAGTTTGCTGATGCATGTGCTGGGTTGCGATAAAACATGGCTTTACCTGCACTACCAAGACCCCATTGACGAACAAAAGCTTGCCCCCCTGCGCGATTTGCTGCGAAAGCGTGGTCAGGGTGTCCCCCTGCAACATTTGCTGGGCAGCGTGGAGTTTTATCGACGCGATTTCACAAGCGACAGCCGCGCCCTCATCCCCCGCCCCGAGACGGAAGAGCTGGTTGAAATGGCCATCCACCGCTGCGAGAAAAAGGCGGGCATGCGCATCCTCGACATGGGGACAGGCTCGGGCATCATCGGCATCACCCTTGCTTTGGAGTTAGCCGCCTACAAACCCACGGTGGTGATGGCTGATATTTCCGAAGCGGCCTTGAGCCTCGCCTTGCAAAATGCGACCGCTCTGGCGGCACCTGTTAAAACCTACCGCAGTGACCTCTTCAGCCTGTGGCAGGATGAAAACCCTGAGAGCAGCGCGGTGACACCACCCCATGATTTTGATTTAGTGCTCGCCAACCTACCCTATGTCCCAGAGGGGGAAGAAGGCTCGGTCGAGCTGAGCCACGACCCCGCTACCGCCCTCTATGGCGGAGAAGATGGGCTGGATATCGTGCGACGCTTCCTCAAGGAAGCACTACCCTACCTTGCCTCCCACGCGCTGGTGATGCTGGAAGTGGGGCACGACCAAGGACATGCCGTCGCGTCCTTGATGCAAGAGTTGGCTTACACCGACTGCACCGTGCTGGCTGACATGTGTGGTAAAGAGCGATTCCCCATGGGCTATGCCCCGCAGAAAGTCGCCCCTGAAGCCCCCCATGAACAAGAGGAAAGTGAAGAGGCATGATTGACCTTGATGACTGGGCCAAGTACCTGCTCTACCCCCTTTGCAAAAAGGGGATAGTCCATTTAGCGCGGCTGAGCCGCATCTGCCTGTGGTGCATCCTGATTTGCTACCTCATCGCCCTACCCATCAGCAATCTCATCCATCAGGTACTGGGAGCAACAGCCTTGGCTTCCAGCCTCTACATCCTCGGCAACTACTTGGCTATTTTGGTGAGCCTTGTTCTCTGCGCCTTGATTGCCCTCATCTTCCCCTGGTGCCACTACGTGCTGCCTTACCAGCGCGGGTGGGATGTCACACGCATCATGAGCCTTTTATGCTGGCCAGCGGGGCTCTTCATCATCATCAGCACGCTGTGGTCGATTATGTTTGGCTTCACCTTGCTGGCTAATCAGATACTAGCCCCCTTCATGACACTGATGCTCATTGGTCTTGCCACCTCCTGCAACTGGTGGAACATGAAGGTGCTAAGCCCGCTGCGTCGTGTCGGTCTACTTTGCATTGCCCCCCTGCTGATGCTGGAGCTTCTGCTCGGTCTAGCGGGGCTTTATTTCATGGCTAGCCTTGTCTACTTGCCACTCTTTTTGTTGCTGCGCCCCCTCTTGGCATGGCTGCAACAACACGCGCCACTCATTGTGGCATTACCGCCTTTAAGGGATGACAAATCGCATTAAACACGCATCTTACGCGACCATTTCAGCCCCTTGATCATCCACCACAGGATGACGGCTTGAATGCACAAATCAACGTTATAGAGCATCCACACCCCCACCAATGAGAAGGTGTCAGGGAATCCGTAGTACCAGATGGACTGCACAATGATGCGGAAAAAGCCCATGCAGCCAAAGGACACCCACATCACGCGTTTGGTATCCCCCGCGCCACGCAGGCACATGCGCAAGACCAAGACCGCAGCAAAGAGCGGCTCGGCAATGACCAAAACGCGCAGCACATCAACAACGCTGTCTTGCAAGGCACCTGCCTCTCCCACAAAAATACCCGCAAAGAAATAGGGAAAGCTTGCAAAAAGAATCCCCATCGTCCCCATGAAGACCAAGGCGATGAGCACGCAACGTTTCACGGTTTCCGTCGCCATGCGCACACTACCACTGCCAAGGTACTGCCCCACAAGGGCGGACCCCGCTACACCGATGGCAAAGCCTGGTAAAAAACTCAGCGACTCAATGCGAATCGCCACCGTATGCGCACCAACCGCCACGGTACCCAAGCTGGTGATGAGGCGCAGACCATAAAATTGAATCGCCCAGATGGCGCCCACCTCCAAAGCTTGGGGCAAACCAATCTCCACAATACGGCGAATCACCGCCCAATCGGGGCGCAAACGACCGATATTGAGGGCGAGTGCTGGGGCGTAATCCTGCCCCTGTTGGGCACAATATTCATCCAGCGGCACATCCTGACGCGCGCGCTCCTGCTTGAGGCGGGCTCGGTTCAAATGGAAGAAGAGGACGCTAACCCCAATCACCCATGGGATGAGGGCACCCCAGCCCAAGCCCTCAATACCCATACCGCAATAGGTGATGAAGAGATAACTCAAGACAATCGTCAGACCATCAATCAGCAGCATCAAGAAAAAGGGCGTGCGCGTATCACCCGCCCCACGCAAGGAAGCATTGAGGGCAAAAACCGCACCTGAGCAGACGGCAATCCAAGCCGCCACATGAATGTACTGCATGGCGGCATCCAAGGCTTGGGACGAAAGCTCCAAGACCGTTCCCAACAAAAAGCGAGCGGAGACCAGCATCAAAATCGTGGAAGCCGTACCCGCCATGGCCCCGAGGATGGCGGCCTGATTACAATTGTAATTAGCCTCCTCGAACTGGCGTGCGCCAAAGCTGCGGCTGACCAAGGCCGTCGCCCCAGTGGCAACACCCGCCTGCATCAAAAAGCCCAACCACATGATGGTGCCCGCCACACCTAAACCCGAAATGACATGCGGGGTCTCCTCCGCAGGGATATCCATATGACCAGCGAGGAAGAGGGCAACTGCTGCACAGAAGAAACTCAAAAGCTGTTCCAAGAAAGGCCAAGTCGCAATGCTGGCAATTTGACGCGGCAAACTCATTTGAGCCAACTTGCCACTTAAGCGTCCCTTGGCCATCGCCATGCGTAATTTCCCGTCGCGTCCGTCACCTAAACTCATACCTAAGACCTATCTAACCACAAAAGAGGCGACTTGAACAGAGCAATATGCCAAAGTTTGAAAAAAAGCTTACTCTTATTCACGACCATGCCAGCAAGATATGCCCCTACGATGCGCAGCATCGTGACTGGGTGTCCAGAGGGTCGAAGACCCTTTGGTGGGTCTTGTCAGATTGCGGCTGAGCAATGCTGAGACGACGAAAGTGAGGGGCACCCCCCCGAACGGTGCTGCGCAGCAGCATGAGGAGGATAAGCCCAAGTCGGGTCTGGGCTGAAAGCCCAGCTGGCAGAGCCTGTCGCCCAACTGACCCTCCCCTGTTATTAGTAAATATCCGCATGGCAAATCTAGCATTGCGCCACCCGCCCAGTTGGGCGACTCCCCCCTCCTCCGCGCGAAGCGCGCACTTTTCGACCGTCGCAAACGCGATAGCGCATCACCTTACGCAACAAAAAAGAGACCTCGCAAAAGAATTATACGCCATCTTCCGTGCTCTCTGCTTGCGGGTATGCCACGGAGGTGATAAAATACAAGGCGAGATGTCATCCTACCTTCCCCATTCACTCCTACTTATGTCCTTACTGGGGCTCTCCAGCTGTTGTCCACCGCCCTTGGACTATGATTGCAGCGCAGAAATCATTGAGCACCGCG
The DNA here is from genome assembly GCA_044433085.1 of Akkermansia sp. Taxonomy (GTDB): domain Bacteria; phylum Verrucomicrobiota; class Verrucomicrobiia; order Verrucomicrobiales; family Akkermansiaceae; genus Akkermansia. Next base: position 852 of record JAWXTZ010000072.1, on the reverse strand, counting down.
ATGAACTTTATGTCCGCATCATCCAATTATTACCAGAAGAGCAGCGCCAGCTGCCAGCCGCGCAAGAGGAAGCCAAATGGCTGAGTGATACCGCCCATCTAGCAGCAGCCGCCATTGCTCGGCTCAACGACTCCTGCTTCCCAAACTGGTCAGGCAACATCCTCATCAACATGAATTGGCAGGATCGCGGGCTGTGCTGGCATTACCAGCAGGACATGCACCGCGAACTCCGCCGCCGAAAGCTGAGTTTTTTTCAACTGGGCACCTGTGTGCGCGATAAAAAAACCATTCGCGAGCACAATTGCAACTACATTGCCGCCATCGGTGGACAGTGGCCTCAGGCCATCATGCTCGATGCGTGGATTGGCAATGGTGAGTTATCCATCACCCCAGCTTGGAAACTCAATCTCAAGCGTTGGGAGGACAGCCCCCGCATGACCAGCTTCCTCAACTCCGTCGTCCCCGAAGAGCATCAGCTGGACATGGAAACATGGATTCAAGTCAAGACACCCGATGGTGAGTACGCCGCCTTTTGGCTCAATGAAGCGCGACGCTCCGAACAGTACAAGCGCATGTACCAAAATATTCTTCGGGGTAAAAAAGAACACCCCAATCAGCTAACGAGCTACGATCGTTAAGCCAAAAAACCACTTCCGACTTGGGAAGTGGTTTTTTTATCAAATAATCTCAAGGAGATGAGGATTAGGCTGCGGCAGGAGCTTCAGGAGCTTCAGGAGCTGGAGCTGGAGCTGGAGCTTCAGGAGCTGGAGCTGGCTTTGGTCCCTTAGGGCCATGTGGGCGTCCGCACTTGCACTTTGGTCCGCGTGGTCCCTTGGGGCCTTCACCCTTTGG
>JAWXTZ010000071.1:0-11545 GCA_044433085.1 Akkermansia sp. | reverse complement strand
GTTAAAATGCAAGGTTTTAGAGGGGGTATCCCCCTATTATCATGCATTTATTATACCATAAATCATTTATAATTGCACTAATAATCAGCAGCTTTTTGACTTATTCAGTAGACATTAATTACATTAGCCATAAATCAATTAGCGTTGAATCTGCTTCGCCCCTACCATCGGGCGATAGCCCGCTAATTCTATAATTCCCAATTCCCCATTCCCAATTCCCCATTGGAGCGAAGCGACTAAATTTTCCAATCAACAGGGATTTCTGCAATCTCGCCCTGCTTGTTCTCATAGAGTACGTAGCCGTTCTTCGCACCGTACAGGTAGACCTCCATCGTGACTTTAACGTCGTAACAGCAATAATACGCGATGTCCATCATGGGTTTGGGCTCACCTGTCTTTTCATATTCTGCCCACCATTTCAAGGCGTCTGTTCCCTTCGCGGTTTTTGATAAGCCCCCCAAGGTGACTTTGGCGATGGAGTCCAGATTGACCCGATGCCCCAGTTTGTTGCCCAAGTCGAGGCAGATGTCAAGGTTGCGTGTGGCATCCGCCAGTGTCCAAAAGGTGAAGGGTTGCAGTACTTGGTAGTCAAAGCCGATGTGGTTGAAGCCTACGACCAAGTCGGCGCTGCGCATTTCTTCGATGAGCTCTTCGGCTTGGTCTTCTGTATAGATGTGGTAGGCTTTGTCTTTGGTGGAGTAGGTGACCCCCACGGACATGCCCATGAGGTCGGCCCTGTGCCAACCGCCTACCTCTGCGGCTGAGCGTCGGGTTTCGAGGTCAAAGTAGACGATGTTGCGTTCGCTCATATGCTGTCGCTTGGTGTTGCGCGTCGTATGCCTTCGTAGAGCATGATGGCGATGGCGGTGGAGAGGTTGAGGCTGCGTGCTAGTTCCCCAGGCATGGGGATTTTGAGGGCGGTCTCGGGGTGCTCGGCTATCCATGCTTCGGGTAGTCCTTTGGATTCTGCCCCAAAGATGAAGTAGTCGCCTTCTTTAATATCAATTTGTTCTGACCAGATGTTGTTGCTGGCTTTGGTGGAGAGGTACCAGAATTGGGCTCCTTCTTCTGCTGCTGCGCAGAGTTCTTCCAGACTGTCCCAAAGGCTCAAATCGACGTGTTTCCAGTAGTCGAGTCCTGTTCTGCGCAGGTGTTTTTCATCCAGACTAAAGCCGAGTGGGCGGATGAGGTGCAGTTTGGCACCGGTGGAGACGGCAAGTCTGCCTGCCGCACCGGTGTTATGCGGGATTTCGGGGTGGTGAAGGACGATGTTGTACATGGTTTATTTGGCGCCGCGACGCAGCAATACAGCGGGGATGGTGCGCAGGAAGAGGGTGACATCCAACCACAGGCTCCAGTTGTCGATGTACTTGAGGTCTTTTGCAATCATGGTGTTGAAGTCGGTGGTGCTGCTGCGGTCTTCGACTTGCCAGTAGCAGGTCAAACCAGGTTTGACGCTGAGGCGGCGGCGGTGGGAGGGGTCGCTGAATTCTGCGGTCTCATAGACGGGCAGGGGGCGTGGGCCGACGATGCTCATGTCGCCCATGATGATGTTGAGCAGTTGCGGTAATTCATCAATGGAGGTCTTGCGGATGAAGTGTCCAAAGCCAAAGATGCGGGGGTCATCGGTGAGTTTGAAGATGGGACCATCCATCTCATTGCCGTATTTGGCTTTGATTTCGTCGAGTCGCTGGTCGGCATCGCTGTACATGGAGCGGAATTTCCACATGCCAAAGGGTTTGCCAAAGAGTCCTGATCGTTGTTGTTGGTAGAAGATTTTGCCCGCTGGGTCGCTGATTTTGATGCCGATGGCGGCAATGATCCAGAGGGGGAGGGAGCAGAGCAGGATGATGAGGGCGAGGATGCGGTCGATGACGCCCTTGGCGATGTAGGTCCATGTGTGGTCAGGTGCGGTGGAGAGGGTGAGCAGCTGGCTGTTGCCAACGCTTTCCAATCGGGTGCGGGTGTAGAGTCCCTTTTTGCCACCGAGCAGGATGTTGATGTCGATGCCTTGGGAACCGATGACGGACATGAGTTCGCGTGTCTTGTCGTGGTTGAATTCATGTCCGAAGATGAAGGCGGACTCAACGCTGTTGTTTTCGATGAGCTCTTGGATTTCTTTCACGTTGGTTTTCTCGATGATGGCGCGCAGCGGTGTGCTGCTTCGGCCTTGCTTCCACTCAGCGGAGAGGTTCTTCCAACCTTCTTCCATCTCTTTTTCGGTGCCGAGGAGGAGGATTTGGTTGAGGTTTTGTTGCCCCAGTCTGGTGTTGATTTGCAACCACCTGACGACGATGTAGCGCAGGAAGATGGCGATGTCAATCAAAATGTGGGTGATGAAGATGACGCGGTCAACGTAGATGTGCGTGGTGTGAATCGATTGGAAAATCAGCGCGACACTGAGTCCATAGGCGGTGAAGTAGCAAATCTGTTGCAGCGCGCGACTGATGGGTTGCAGGTTGGCGCGGCGGTAAAATCCCAAGTGGTGCAGCACAAGGGGAACCGCAATGAGGGAGATGAAAATGAAGAAGGGGTATTGGATGACGCTGCTCAGTCTGGGGACGAGTTCCCACCCAAAAAATCTGCTGATGATGTTGGTGGTCGTGGTGGCGTTGTACGCAATGGCGAGGGTTAGGAGGAGGTCGGCGAGCGGGCAGAGCCTAGAGATGAGGGGGCGAGTGAGGTTCATGGTGTTTTTTAAGTAGGAGAGATGTTTCGTGTTAGTCAGGGGTCACAATGTCGCGGATGCGGGCGCGGTCAAAGTTCGCGGGGCAGATGCTGACGCGAACTTGATCGCCCGCCTTGAGGATAGCCAGAAGATGGGCTTCTTTCTTTTGGATGAAGGCAACGGTGGGTTTGTTGTTGGGAAGGGTGGCACGATAGGCCATGGGTGCAAACTGCTCCACAATGGTGCAGGTGCATTGGATGTATTCGGATGGGTAGAGGCTCATGAAGGGCTTTGTTTAGAAGATGGATTCGAGCAGGCCTTTGGCGCTGTCTGCTCCTTGTTGAAAGAGGCTGGGTTTTGTTTGTGGTGCGTCGGGTGCTTGGGATTCGTCATCTTTAGCTGGCTTGTCCTTGTTGTCTTGTTCGGGCTTGTCTCCCACGCCGAGGAGTCCGAGGACGCTTGTGGCGGCTGAACCTGCGGCATTCATGGCAAACGCGCCCGCCATTTGTTCCAGACGGATGCTTAAATCTTGCTGCGGATTGTCCAAGGTGCCGCTGAGGTTGATGCGTACCCAAGCCGTGTCCCCATCCGATCCCGCGTTAAAGAGTTGTTCAACGAGCTCGGGCGAGCCGCTTGCCAGTGCGGCAACGACGTATTGCGGGAGGCCGACGAGCAGTGAGCCGCTCAAGGACTCATCCCGCCCGATGATGACGTGCCCCTTGATTTGGATTTTGCCATTGGAGACGATGTTGATGTCGTCAAACAGCCATGCGTCACGGATGTTGAGGCTGGGTTCGTTGTAGGGGTAGATGAGTTGGCAGCTGGCTTGATGGATATCAAGGTGGCGGTAGGGGTAGCTGTTGCGCAGTTTTAGATTGCTGAGGAAGGGGAGAGCCTCTACAACGCCCTTTTGCAGGTAAAGGCGCCCATTGGCAATGGTGATGCCGCTGTTATCCCCACGTAGGATGGCTTTGCAGAAGAGGTCGCCAGAAATTTTCGCCTTCCAACTTTCGCTCAGCAGGTGCTTGACGTTGGCTTTATTGGATTTGATGTCAGCGCTCCATCCTTGCGCGGCCTTGTCGTAGGCGGCTTTAATTTGGATATCCCCGGGGGAGAGGAGGATGCGGCAGTCATCAAGGGTGTAGCCCTCTGGCCCGATGCTGATGTTGGCACTTTCAACCGGGCATTGCTTGATGAGGTCAAAGGGGGTGCTGATGGTGCCACGTCGCAGGGCGATTTTCCATGCGCTCATGCTCTTGGGCTCGGTGGGCTCTGCCGCTAGGGCAAAGTCAGCAAGTCGATAGGTCTTACCTTGGCGTTGAATGGTGGCATTGGCATTTTTGCATCGAACTTGGTCAAGGCTGTATTCCCGTGGCAGCAGGGCGTCGAGGATGTTGCCTTGGGGCGTTTCGATGCTGGGGAGTTGCTCTCCGCTGCGGTCAAGGTCAAGCTGGACGTCGAGTTGCTTGATTTTGGCGTGGGTGAAGTGGAGCTTTTGCTTGTAGAGTTCGCGCTGCCTGTAGGTGAGTTCCAGACCATTGATGGCGAAGGATTGCAGGCTATCTTGCCGTGATAATTCGATGTTCTTCAGGCTGATGTCTTCATCGCCCAGCTCCAAGTTGTGGGTGATGTTGGCCTTTTCTGCCTGCGCGAAGTTTTGAACCCAATCTTGTAGCTTGCTGCGGAAGCTGTCATGCTGTAAGTAGCTGCGCATGCCGTAATAAAGCCCGATGCCTAGGATTGCGAGGGAGAGGATACTGATACATAACCCCACAATGAGCTTCATTTTGAGGCTCATTTTTTTCTTCGCTTTGCCACCGCGATGTGGTGGATCTTCCTGTCTTCTCCTTCCCATTGCGAGAGATACTAACATAGAACGTGTCTGAAAGCAAGCGCAATTTGTTACGGTGGCGGGGGATTCATACTCCTTCCCGCTTCTTTGTTTTTTCAATGGATGGGGTCTCGCTCACATCAGCGCTCACATCAGCGCTCTCTTGGTGCGCTGATGGATATTGTTAGGGTTCATCATGTTGTGGCTGAATGCTTCGGCAAAGGTGCGCGCGGCATCGGCCGAGTGCGAGTGCGCATCGTGCAGGGGGGCCTCCTTGATGCTGCCGCTGTTGCCTTCGGGGGCGGTTCGGTACATCTCTAGGCAGCGTAAGCCGCTCGGTTCCTCAATCCCGCGCAGGTTGACCCGACCCTGCAAGGTGTCGGGGTGAAACCAGCTGCGGTTGAGCAGTTGCCGCAGTCGGTTGATGCCGCGCCAAATGTCGGGTGTTCTCGGCACGATGCGCACATGGTGGATGTTTTCTAGGGCTAAGCTTTCGACATAGGAGTGCCCATGGGGGTCGCGGTGCGCGGCATCATGCGGCAAAAAGTGTGTGGTGATGGCTCCGTAGCGTGCTTCCCAGTGGCGGATGTGCGCGGCAAAGTGTTCCAGTGCTTCTTGATTGGCGGCATAGTGGTTGAGCCAGTAGAGTTCACCCCCGTAGCATTGTATCAGCCAGATGGCGGTGTGGTCGCTGAGCCCCAAATCCCATGCGGTGTAGAGGGCTTCATCGGGTCGGTAGGCAAAGGGGGCTCCAATGCGCCCCAGCTCGCGCAGTTGGGTCATTTGCTTGCCGTAGATGGCTCCTTCGTTGCCTGCGCTGAAGGCCTCGTCGGGGTTGCTGGGGTATTCTTGTTTCATGGCAGAGCCCATGGTGCGCTCCATGCGTGAGTACCAGAGTTTTTGCCCATGGCTCAATGTGATACCATCTTCCCGCTGAAGTTTTTCGTAGTACTCCGCCAAGCGGTCGCACCAGCCCGCGCGCCCCGCGAGTTCGTAGTGCTCGTGGTCAAACCAGCTGAGGAAGAAGAAGTGAAAGTCCAGCGGGCTCAGCTCTGTCTTGCTACGGTTTTCCATGGCTTGGTTCATGATTTCATAGTTCACGCCGTAGCGTCCCCCCTCATGCGTGCTCTCTAAAATAATGCAGCCGTTGATGGGCACGGTGTTGATGGCACCGGTGCGGATTTCCCTCGCGCGCCATGGGCTGTGGACGGAGACATGCGCGAGTTCGGAGATGTGCAGCATTTGCAGGGTGCCCCCGCGCAGGGTGGTGCCCAGTCGGATGTCGCTGCCGTTGGCAAAGACGAGCCGCGAGCGCGTGTCGCTCAGCGGGCTCAAGCGTCCGCTGCGCATCTGCCCCGTGTAGTGCTTGATGAGTTGCCCCAAGTAGGCGAGGGCTGCGTCCTGCTCCCCCGCATCGGGGGGCAGGTAGTCGAGGTTCTCCCACGCGAAGCGCACCTTTTCAAGCTTCTGCTCGCCATCGGGCAGGCTTTTGTCGATGATGCCCGCATGGAAGTTGGGGGTGAACAAGCAGCGGTCGAGCATGAGGATTGCGACGTAGGTCGAAATCCCCAGCTGGCGCGCCTTGAGCACGGCATTGCGCTGCCCCATGTGCCGGTGCAGCCGCAGCTGGGCGGCATTGGGTTTAAAGCGTTGCATGTGCCCCTGCTTGTTTTCAATCCAGTACAGGTGGGAGAGCCGCCAGAGGGGCTCATCGAGCCGCCCTTGCAGTTCTGCTGGTAAGTCCTTAATCAATCTTGTTGGGGTGTTGGTGGTTGATGCCTTGGGCAATCTTAGCCATGCGGGTTTGCATGTCGAGGATGCAGAGTTCCAGCCTTCTGGTCAGCCGCTCGCTGCGGGCGATGCCTTTGGCTTTGCCGCAAAGTCTTTGGTAGGCCTGTTCGGGCTGGGGTCCATATTCGATGAGCATGAGGTCTTGGATGATGCTCAGCAGGCTGAGCTGGGGTGGTGTCAGTTGTTCCAGTCCCTTGCTCTCCAATTCGTAGCAGAGACCCGAGTCTTCGGCGAGGCGCATGAGCAGTTCGCTGTTGTTGATGATTTCATCACTTGGGCTTGCTGAGTCCTTGTTGTCGGGTGCCAGCTTGAGGATTTGCGCGGTCAAGTGCTTCGCCATGGTGGTGGAGATGCTTTCCTGCGTGGCATCGGCATGCTCTTGCAGCATGCGTAGTCTGTGCTGGTCGAGGTTGACGATGCCTTTGTGCAGTTCATCCACGTCCCTGATGGCGCGCCGCTGGTCAAAGTAGTTGCCGTTGCGGCTGCGGACGACGTAGGGGGTGCGGGCATCCAGCAGGCTGGCGGTGAAGTCCCCTGGCATCAGGCGCAGGATTTCATTGGGGGCATTGGGGTTGCGGTAGATGCCTGTGTGCATCAAGGCTTGGTAGTCCATCCCCTCGGGCAGGGGGGTGAATTTGACATCGGCCACGGTGATGCTGCCCGCATCATCCCCCACCTGCTGCTTGATGTCATCAAAGAGGCGAATGAGCGGTTCGAGCGCGCGACGTGGTTTCCATGTCTCGTCGGTTTGGGGGAGGTGGCGGTGCCCCACCCCATAGAGCTTGCCCATCCAGCTGATGCCATCGGGCGTATCTTGGGGGCGGTGCGCGATGAAGGCGCGCATGGTGTCCATCAGTCGAATGGCTGGCATGACGCGCGGGTCGTCGCGCATCTCAGCGGGTAGGGCCATGGGCTCGCTGATGCGCTGACTGGTTTTGGGTTTGCCGCGACCGCGCCATGCGAGGGGGAGGTTGGAGCCGTAGTTGATGGTGTTTTCTTGCTTGAGGCTGTCCTGTAGTGTCGTCATGCGGCTTACCATGCCTTTGTGCCCAATGGCTTCTGCATAGCTGGCGATGTGGGGGTAATCCAGTAGAACCGCATCGAGGTTGAGCAAGGCACTTTCCCAATCCAGCGGGCAGTTGGCGTCCTTGCCGCTGTGGCGAAGTTTGCTTTGGTACTGCGCCTCTAAGAGTGGGGCTAGGTCGGCCTTGCGCTCGGGGTCCATCTTATCCCAGACCTCAAGGGGCTTGGTGAGCAGGTGCCACAGCTCGGTATAGGGGGAGTCGATGGCCTGATGCCCCCCCATTTGTTGAGCCCATGCGCGGTGGTAGGATTCCGCGCTGCTGTGACCGACGGATTCTTGCAGGTGCAGGGCGAGCGGGTGCTGCCTGAGCTGGGAATCTAGCTCGCGCAGGTGCTGCCACGTGTCGGTGCGCTCATTGAGCTGGTTGGCGGTGGTTTTGTTGATCCATCGCAGCAGCTTTCTGCCGCTGTCGAGTTGGTTGATGGCGTAGCTTTCGGGTGCATCCACCTCCTTGGGGCAGAAGGGGATGAGGCGGTACCACTCCTTGGCCGATGGCGGCAGGGTGGATTCGTTGATATGGGCGACTTGGAAGTCGGCTGATAGCTCGGCCAAGCGTTCCGCCAATGCCTCGTTGCGGCTCTCGGTGCGGTTGATCAAATCGCGCTTAACGGTCAACTGGGGTTTGCGACCATAGGCAGGCATGGGAACGATGGTTGGGGGGGCGAGTTCCTGCAGGCTGCTGCGCTCGCTCTCCTTGACGACCCCTGCCGTCAGGAGTAGGGAGAAGGCATCCGCTGGCTCTAGCAGGTGGGTGTCGAGCAGGCGACGCCAGTAAATATGCGCGCGACCACGGCTCAAGCTATAGGGGGTGCCCATGCTCTTGAAGTCAGCACGGTAGAAGTGCCCATCCTTGTTACGCAGGTATTCTGGCTTAAATTGCAGCAGGCTGTATTGCTTGGTCTCCGCACCCTTGCGATGGCGGTTGCGCAATTTGCTGGTGCCCATGACCATGCCAGGTAGCAGGCTGGCGCGCAGCCCCGAGCCCATGTCGTGCATGTCGTTGAGGGCTTGGATGCACAGCTGGTCAAAGCCGGTGAACTCTTGCAGGGCTTCGTGGGGCAAGTCCTTCTCTCTATCGAAATGTGGCTTGGCGGCGAGTTGGCGCAAGGTGGTGTTTTGCTCTTCCATCAGGGGGCGGAAGGCCTGTTGCATGCGCCAAGCATATTCACGAATAGCGGCTTTTTTGTCGCTGTGCCAGCGTGTGTACTGCCCCAGATGGGTGGGCATGCGCCACAGCTCTTGCCCCGCATCACCCAACTGCATTTCGGGCTCTTCGCCCGTTAGAAGTTTGAGCTTGTCGAGGTATTGGCTGTCTGGGCTCGGCAGGGGCGCATCGTCCGATGCCTCTTGGGGCAGGGGCTTGAAGTCCTTGGCGTCGATGCCCAGCTCTCGGCCCAGCAAGTGGCGGTAGGACTGCGCGGGCGTCATGCCTCGGGCGATGCAGGCACCAAAGTCATCCATCATGGGTAGCAGGTGATAGAGGGTCTGGCTGGCCGATTCCATCCCCATGCAGATGCGTGCAGCCTGATAATGCTCCAAGGGGTAGCCCTTGGCCGCCAATTTATCCCTATCCGTCGTGTTGATGGTTTTGAGGATTTTGTAGGCGGGTAGTTTGTTGCCACGCAGCCATTCGGGTTCGCGGCTGGGGTCTTTGCGGTTGCGGTAATGGCGGAAGAATTTTTGCTCAAATTCGGCAAAGGCCTGTTCCTTCGGGGTGCCCAATGCCATGCTCATGACGCATTGCGCCACGCGCCCCAGTACTTGACGACGCTTCTTTTCGCCCAGTTCGATGTGTTTGTTGATGTCTGTCCCCTGCTGCGGCAGGGTGCTGGGGGAGGTGCTGGTGAGCAGGTATTGGTAGCTGAGCGACTCGATGTCATCGCAGCGGTCGCTCAAGACGGTTCGGCGCGCTTGCTCGGCATCGCGGTAGATGAAGCCTGTGCGCTTGAGCTTGTTGGGTATCAGACCATCCGATGATTGAAGTTCGGTGGGGTAGTTGTGGACGCGGAATCGCCCGTAGGAGTTTTCCAGTCGCTCCATGCGCTTGTCATAATTCATCGGCTGTCGTTTGGAGGGGGGGACGATGATGTTGGCTTTTTGCCACCAGTAATCCCACAATTGAAGAGCCATGCCCTGCTCGGTGAGGGTGGGGCTTTTGCCTTGCTGGTAACTTTTCTCCAGCTTGTTGCGGCTGCTTTTATCGCTGGCATCGACCAAGCGCGCGGGCTGCTTCTTCAGGTAGCTGTGCGTGGCGGGGAGTTGTAGGAAGTCGGCAACCACCTCGGGCTGCTCAAAAATCTTAAACTTGTCCTGATGCAGCAGGCGCAGCGTTTTCATGGCAAAGGTGATGACGCTGGAGCCCCCAAAGCGCGGGCTGTCGCGCAGTGCGATGCGCAGGGCCTCGCTCTGTTGGTCGATGTCGCGCATCTTGAGTAGCTTTTGCACCTTGCCTTCGGGGATGCCCCATGCACGCAGGGCATCCCCCTGTGCCAATATCTCTCGCTTGCCACGGAATTGGCGCAGGCTCATGCGCCCCGAGGCGATGAGCAGGAAGGGCAGGTTGGCGGCTGCTTCTCGAATGTTGAGTTCGATGTCGGTGGCATTGTCCCCATAGGCTTTCCAGTTGATGTTGGAGGCGGTATCCTGACACTGGGCGGCGAGTTCATGCAAGCCCAAGTCGGTGGCTTGCGCCAATTTGCCCGCCAGCAGCATGTTGGCTGATTCGGCACTGACGCTCGCCCCCGTTTGCAGGGCGGCGAGGCTGTAGCCCTTGAAGCCAAGCCCCTTGGCACTGGCAAAGCGGCTGAGGCTCTGCTCTAAGACGCGGCTGCCAATGCGACCCATCGCCATGGTGATGCCCGCTTGTGCGGCACCCGCGATGAGCCCCGCAGCGACCTGCGGATTCACCTCCCCTTCGGGCGCGCGCTGGCGCGCTTCGGCAATCGAGGCACCAGCCCCACCAAAGAGCAGGCTGCCAAAGCCGACTCCGCCCGACATGGCGAGCAGGGCATGCGGGATGCTGCTGGCGACATCATGCGCGATTTTTTCGCCCAAGCTGGCGTCTTCTTCGTGGATGAGGGGGTAGCTCTTCAACTGGGCCAAGTCGCGCAGCTCCTGCAGCACTTGGGCGCGTTGGTCGATGCGATGGCTGCGCCCCTTCAAGTCGCTGCCTAGGGGTTTATCGAGGTAATCACCCATGTTCTCTAGGGTGGCGGCGGCGACGTAGGCACCCCCTTGTCCGATGTCCATGCCGATGTTGAAGCTGCTGCGTCGGAAGGCTCGCCATGCCTTGCTCAGCTCATCGAGCTCCCCTTCGGCAGGGGCGGCATCATCCATCTTCTGCCGCTCTTGCAGCGCGAGGTGGTAAACGTAGTCGCGCTCTGACTTGGGGAGGGCGGCCAGCTCGTCTTTGATTTCGAGCAGGGGCTTCATCTTTTGGTCGATGCTCAATGGGGAGAGCAAGTCGCGCTCGGTATTGACCAAGGCGGGCAGTCCCTCGGCAATTTGTTGTGCCATGGGTAGCATGGATTCGTGTTTTTGTCGCCCCGCACGAAAGGCCTCTTGCTGAATGGCGATGGCGCGGGGGCGTTCCGCGTCGCTCAGTTCCGCCATCTCGCTGCGGGTGTTGGCGACGATGTCGCCCCGCAATCCCGCCTCGAAGGATTGTTGGTGGATTTTGTTGGCGATTTGGCGACGCTGTCCTTCCATCTGCTCATCGGATAGGGCGTAGAAGAGCTCTTGCTCATTGTCGCCCACGCCATATTTTTTGGCGAGGGTGGAGCGAATGTTCTCCCAATTTTGGCGGACGTCTTGCTTGTTCTTGTTCAGGTGGTCAACGACCCAGGATCGGTTGACGGTGGAGAGCAGTTGCTGCTCCTTTTCCTCCTCATCCATCTCGCCATCATCAAGACCCGCTTGCTCTTGAATGTCATCGGGGATGCGCAGGGGGTCGCCCGTCATGATTTGATCCCAGTACTGCTTCTTTTGCCTGTCGTGCATGGGGGTGAGCTGCTGCTTTTGCTCGCGCTCAAAGGCTTGGGCTTGTGCCTGCGTTGGCATGGGCATGGCCGTTTGGATGGGGGGAAGCTCTTCCTCTTCTTCCTCTTCTTTCTCTTCCACCTCTTCTTCTTCGGCTATTTCTTCAGGCTCTGGGGTAGGTTCAGGGGTAGGC
>JAWXTZ010000070.1:0-11601 GCA_044433085.1 Akkermansia sp. | reverse complement strand
GAAGTATATTTGTTAATTTCACACCCGCAGTATACCACATCCGATAGAAAGTGGGCATGTCTTTTTTATGTCCTAGCTAAGAGCTCTCACGCGACACATCTGACGGAGTGCCCTTTTTTTTGGTCCTTTATAGATTCCCATTTTTTGCATAAATCATCTATTTGTTGGTCGAGAGTTGGAAGGTGCTTCATTTCTAAATATTCTTTGATGAGCTTTGCTTTGTTTTGAATGATAATAGCTGTCTTTTCATCGAGTATAGAATGGAAGTATTTTTCAAAATCGCTAGCCCCAAGTAAGTCTTTCGTTTTATGAGAAAGATACATTTTCGATTTCTTCAACTTGATTAAGTTGCGGATTTGCAAGGGGAAAATGTTCAAGTTAGGGGCGATTTCTCGTTCTAGGATTTCGCGAAGCCCAGGTTGTTTTTTCCCATTTTCAATGCAGCCTTCAATATCATCCCGCAGGAGCTGACTCGTGGCTTGTAGGACTTGAATATTCTCCTCCGTTAGACTTTTAGCCCCATCCATGATCTCAAGGCGGTCATCGCGGTCAGGTCTTAAGATGAAAACAAAACGGCAAATTTTATTTTGCTCAAATAGTGCTTTAATCTCTTTAATAGCACTGTTTGTCTTAATTTTTTCAAGACTCCCAACGATGATGCAAAGTTCGGAGTGTGCGATTTTCCCAATCAGCTCCGTGCTACTCAACTTGCGTTTGGTCGTGTCCCCCAGACCTGGGGTATCCCAAAAAACGATTTGGTGAGAAAACTTGTCGGCAAAGTCGTAGAGCAACTCAATCTCATCGGCTTCGTTCAAATACCCCGAAAGCTCTGGATTATTTTTGAGGTAAACTCTGTCGGAGAATTTTTCAGCTGGATAGTCATCAGATAAGTGTTGCTCGTCTTTTTTGATAATAGCGACGTGTCCATTTCCTGCTGAAATTTTCTGATAGCGAGTCCCCGCCAAAGTCCCCTCCCTCATGTCTCGGTCAAAATTTCGGATTCTCCATAAAATTTCTGTCGTTGGTGCTTTTTTGACAGGTAAGGTTTCTTCGCCTAAAAGGTAATTGAGAAAAGATGATTTACCTCCACTGTAGAGACCAAAGAGAACAATATCAAATTCTTTAGCTATCTTTTTAAGTTTTTTGTGAAGCGAATCAAATTCAGGCAATGGTAATAAGTTGTATAAATCTGAATTCAGCTTTTTGAATGTTTCTGATATTTTTTCGGTATCAATCATGAGTGCAGGCGAAGCTCCAAATCTATAGTCTACTCTACCAGAAATGGTGAGGAATACAAGGAATTTTGCATTTAGCAGCTCCAAAAAATCCCCAATGTTTGAGGATTCCCCCTTTAACCTTGATATCTGGGGGGCAATTTGATAGGCTATTAGAATCTACACCAGAAGTGTAGGCTCATCAATGATTATGAAAAAATCCACCATCCTACTCCTTTGCTCCACACTTGCGGCCTTGAGTGCTAGTGCAGGCGAGCGCGAAACATTTGACTTCGGTTGGCAATTCAAATACTACGGTCCCAGCAACCCACCTGCTGATACAAAAGCTGCGCAGGCTGATTATGACACCGCTGGATACAAGAGCGTTCAGCTCCCCCATGACTGGGCCATTGAAAGCCCCTTCCTCAAAGACGAACCCAACGAAACAGGCAAATTGCCATGGAATGGTTATGGTTGGTACCGCAAGAGCTTTGAGGTCTCCGCTGACTTTTCGGCAGAAAATGACCGCTACTTCCTCGACTTTGATGGCGTGATGGCTAACCCACAAATCTTTGTCAATGGCGAATTGGCAGGCGAATGGGCCTTTGGCTACGCCCCCTTCCGTGTCGATATCACCCCCCACCTCAAGGCAGGCAAAAAGAACATCATCGCTGTGCGCGCCAACAGCAAGGAGCTCTCCACCCGCTGGTACCCCGGTGCTGGCATCTACCGCCATGTGTGGTTGGAAAAGACCACCCCTGTCCACATCGACCAATGGGGGGTGCAGGTGCAAACACCCACCATCACCGACAAGGTGGCCAAGGTAAACATCACCACCACAGTCAACAACAGCAGCGATAAGCCCGCTAAAATCACGGTGCAACAAAGCCTTGCTGGTAAGCAAGCCAAGCCAGCCAGGGTCACCGTAGCCGCCAATAGCACCAAGGCCGTCACCCAACAAATCACGATTAAAAACCCCAAGCGTTGGGAGATGGAAAAACCCCACCTCTACCAAGTTACCACCCTCATTAAGGAGGGGGACAAGGTGCTTGACACCACATCCACCAGCTTTGGTGTGCGCGAGATTGAGTGGAAGCCCGATGGCTTCTACCTCAACGGCAAGCGCGTCCAACTCAAGGGCGTTTGCGAGCACCACGACCTCGGTGCACTGGGTGCTGCCTTCTACGCCCGCGGTATGGAGCGCAAGATTGAAATCCTCAAGGGCATGGGCTGCAACTCAATCCGCACCGCCCACAACCCACCCGCCAAGGAGCTGCTGGAGCTTTGCGATAAGCACGGTGTCCTCGTCATCGACGAACTCTTCGACATCTGGAAGCACCAGAAGTACGACAAGACCAACGGCTACCACGTCAATTGGGAAAAGTGGTGGAAGCGCGATGTATCCAACTTCGTGCGTCGCGACCGCAACCACCCCTGCATCATCGCATGGAGTGGCGGTAACGAAATCACCGAAATCTTCACCGCTGACGGCCCTGCCATCAGCCAAGGTTTGAAGGATGAATTCAAGAAACATGACCCAACTCGCCCCTACACCGTTGGTGTCAATGGTGCCAAGGGTGCTTGGAACGGCTTTGGCGATGTAAGCGACACCTTCGGGTACAACTACAAGCCCTTCAAATACAAGAAGTATGAGAAGGAGCGTCCCAACACCCCATTCTATGGTTCGGAAACCGCGTCCTGCGTCGCCTCGCGTGACACCTACTTCTTCCCCCTCAAGTGGGAGACCAACGGAGGCTTCCGCAACTTCCAAGTCAGCGCCTTCGGTCTCTACGCCCCCGGTTGGGCCTACTGCCCCGATGTCGAATTTAAGGCTCAGGACGAAAGCGGCAAGGTCGCTGGTGAATACGTCTGGACAGGCTTTGACTACCTCGGTGAGCCCACCCCCTACAACCAAGATGCCTCCAACATCGGCAACTTCCAAGGCGCAACGGAGGAAGAAAAAGCCGCAGCCATGGCACAACTCAAGGCCATGGGCAACAAGGCACCCAGCCGCAGCTCCTACTTTGGCATCATCGACTTAGCTGGCTTCCCCAAGGATACCTACTACCTCTACATGAGCCAATGGGCACCCGAAAAGAAACAAGCCCACATCCTCCCCCACTGGAACTGGGCGGGTCGTGAAGGTCAAGTGACCCCCGTCATGGTCTTCTCCTCGGGGGATGAGGCAGAACTCTTCCTCAACGGCAAGAGCCAAGGTGTTCGCAAGAAGGCCAAGGCACAAGACGTGCCCGAGAGCGAAACCTTCACCCAACAGGGCGTCAAGGTCGGCAAGAACGAATACCGCTTCACGTGGGAGGACGTTGTCTACCAAGCTGGAGAGCTCAAAGTCATCGTCAAGAAAGACGGCAAGCCATGGGCCGAAGCCACCAAATCCACCACGGGTGAAACCGCCAGCGTTACGGCCGAAGCCGACCGCTACAGCATCCTTGGTGACAGCCGCGACATCGCCCACATCGAGCTCAGCCTCCGTGACGCGAAGGGCAATATCGTCCCGACTGATAGCCGCAATGTCAAATTCAGCATCACAGGACCTGCAAAGCTCATCGGCTTCTGCAATGGTGACCAGTTGGATCAGACCTGCATGCAAGACTACAATCAACGCTTCTTCAACGGACGCCTACTCGCCATCGTGCGTGGCAATCGTGGAGAAAGCGGCAAGGCCACCATCCGCATCGAAGCAGAGGGACTTGCCCCAGAGGAAATCCTCATCAACATTGCCCCTGCCAGCAAGAAGCAACTGAAGAAGTAAACCATCAAACCAAGCATCAAAGCAAGGGCACTGCTAACCAAGCAGTGCCCTTGTTCTGTTATTTGAGGCTTGCAGCTGCCCCCCGCCACATCTATAATAGCAAGGAAGATGAGTAGAACCAAACGCCCCAGCAAGAACGTGACACCCAAGCCAATCGCCTTTTCCACCATGGTCAAAGCCATTGGCTCGCGCTGCAATATGGATTGTCAATATTGCTACTATCTCGGCAAACAAGAGCTCTACCCCAGTGGGCAGGATCGCATGAGCGATGAGCTGCTGGAGGAATACATCAAGCAGTACATCGAGGCCAATGATGTTCCCCTCGTCACCTTCACATGGCACGGTGGCGAACCCCTCTTAGCGGGTGTCGCCTACTACAAACGCGCCCTTGAACTGCAAGAGAAATACCGAGGCGACAAGGAGATTGAAAACACCATGCAGACCAATGGCCTGCTGGTGACAGCTGAATGGTGCCGTTTTTGGGCGGAAAATCACTTCCTCATCGGGATTTCCATTGATGGACCAGCCGATATCCATGATGCCTTTCGGCAAGATAAGGGCGGACGCCCCACTTTTGAGCGCGTCATGGCGGCCATTGCACTGATGAAGGAACATGGGGTTGAATTCAACACCCTGAGCACCATCAACGCCAAGTGCGCGGGGCGCGGTGCTGAAATCTATCAATTCATGAAGAATCTGGGCAGCCACTACATGCAATTTCTGCCAGTGCTGGAGCATGTCATGCCAGTCGCCAAGGGCTTGAGGGCACCCATCGTCCCACCGCTCACCGAGGGTTCCGTGCTAGCGGACTGGTCAATCGCCCCCAAGGATTTTGGGCAGTTCATGATTGATATCTTTGATGTCTGGGTGCGAGAAGACGTGGGGACGTACTACGTGCAACTCTTCGATGCCACGCTGGCGAACTGGGTCGGTGCCATGCCCGGACTCTGCGCCTTTACGGAAAGCTGTGGTGACGCGCTAGTGGTGGAGCACAATGGCGACGTCTACTCATGCGACCACTTTGTCTACCCCGAGCACAAACTGGGCAGCATCCAAGAGAAGACGCTGCGCCACTTCATTAAATCGGACAAGCAAATCCGATTCGGCAAGAACAAGCGCAAGACCCTACCTACAAGCTGTCTCCATTGCTTCTACTACAAGATTTGTCGTGGGGAATGCCCCAAGCACCGCTTCGCCACCAACGACAGGGGTGAAACAGGACTCAACGCTTTGTGTCAGGGATACCACGACTATTTCAAACACGTGCACCCCTACATGGATTTCATGGCCTACATGCTGCAAAAAGAAGAACCGCCCTCACTGGTCAAACTTTGGGCGGCTCAGCAAGATGCCAAGAAAGCGTGATTAATGGGTCCCTTAATGCCCATCGGGGTAAGGGCAACGCTTGCCTGTTGCCTTGATGATGGGCATGTTAGAGCCCTCGGCACGCAGCTTATCGCTGAGGATTTTGGCGAGCTTGGCGCACATTGCCTTATTCTTGCTGGCTAAATCCTTGCTTTCGCCAATGTCCTTGGCGAGGTTAAAGAGCATGTTCGTACCTGTAGCGTAGTCGTGGACTAGCTTCCAATCACCGAGGCGAATGGCGCTGCGCGGGTCACCGCATTCGTTGGTGCGCTCGCCCCATGCGTTGGGGTAGTGCCAGAAGAGGGGGCGATCGCCATTGATTTTCTTACCCTTGAGGGCAGGGACAAAGCTTTGGGAATCCATTTCCTGTACCGTTTGGGCGACATCCTGCGCTTGGGCTAACTCCACAATGCTGGGGTAAAAATCCTCAATCATCACGGGCGATGTGTTCACCGTACCTGCCTTGGTCATCTTGGGGACGTAGGCGAGCATGGGCTCGCGTATGCCGCCTTCAAAGACGGAGCCCTTACCACCGCGCAGGGGAGCATTTTTATTCACGCCACCAAAGGTTTTGCTGCGAACACCGACGGAATAGCCACCGTTATCCGACATGAAGAGGATGATGGTATTATCCGCGATTCCCTTCTCTTCCACGTAGTCGAGGATGTCACCGAGGCTCTTATCCATCCCCTCGACGATGGAGGCGAAGCGTGCCTCCTGCTCCTCAAAGCCCTGCTTCTTGTACTTATCGTAAAAGCGTTTATCCGCATCAAAGGGAATGTGGACCGCATAGTGCGCGAAATAGAGAAAGAAAGGCATTTTCTTTGCCAGCGACTCATCCATCAGCTTCTTGGCTTCAAGGGTCAGGGCTTCTGACAGGAAAATATCCTTCCCGTAGTAAGCCTCCAGATTTGGCACCTTGTAGACCCCACTGGAATGCGTGTAATTATTTTGTCCCAAGTAGCTACCGGGGGAACCAGCAGCGGTTCCACCAATATTGCGGTTAAAGCCGAGATTGAGTGGTTCAGCGGCATCGGTTCCGAAGGCCCCGAAGTGGGCTTTACCAACAAAGAGCGTGTCGTAACCACCCTTTTTCAAAACCTCGGACAAGGGGGTGCAGTAAAAGGAGTCCGCCTCGCCCTTATTGGCGCTCAGCCCACTGTAATTCCAGCGTTCGAAATCAAGAATAGGGTCCTTACTATCGGTCGATTGCCCAATCTCCTTGGTCCAATTGGTGACCTTGTGACGGGTCGCGTTGGCCCCTGTCAACAAGCTGACGCGAGAGGGCGTGCTGACAGGACAAGCATAAGCCTGCGTGAACTTGACACCCTTGGCCGCCAGTCGCTCCATATTGGGGGTCTGAAACTGCTTATTCCACATCGTCCTTTGGGTATGGAAGGGAACCGAAGTATCCTGCCAACCCATGTCATCGACAAGGAAGAGAATGATATTAGGCTTGGGCGCATCCGCCAAGGATAAACCCGTACTAAGGATAAAGAGTGAAGAAAGAGTTTTAGTCATAAACTAAAGTTGATTCTAGCAATTTTATCAAGAAACACCAGCAAATAAAGTCAGTAGCATTGAATATGCTTGCTCCACGGCTTAATTAGGCGTAAAATCGCGCGCATGCAGAATGACACTACAGAGGCCAGTGCCGTCAAGCGCGATTTCATCCGCGATATGATTGCACAAGATTTGGCCGAGGGGTATTGCAAGACCCCTATTACCCGATTCCCGCCCGAGCCCAATGGCTACCTGCACATTGGTCACGCTAAAGCTATTTGCCTTAACTTCAGCATCGCGCAGCAATACCAGCAATTGGGCTCTGTCTGTCACCTTCGCTTTGATGACACCAACCCCTGCAAGGAAGACGTGGAGTTTGTCAACTCCATTCAAGATGACATCCGCTGGCTGGGTTTCAGCTGGGGTGAGCACCTGTATTTTGCTTCCGACATCTTCCAATTCTACTACGACTGTGCCATCCATCTCATCAAGAATGGCTTGGCTTATGTCGATGAGCAAGACCGCGACACCATGCGAGCCCAACGCGGCAACCTCTACACCGATGGTATCGAAAGCCCCTACCGCAATCGCCCAGTTGAAGAGAACTTAGAGCTCTTCCAAGCGATGAAGGATGGCAAATTCGAAGAAGGCAAGGCCGTTCTTCGCGCCAAGATTGACATGACGAGCAGCAATATGAATATGCGCGACCCTGTCATCTACCGCATCTCCTACGAAAAGCATCACAATTCTGGCGATACATGGTGCATCTACCCCATGTACGACTTTGCTCACCCGCTGGAGGATGCCTACGAGCACATCACCCACTCCCTCTGCACACTGGAGTTTGAAAACCACCGCCCCCTCTACGACTGGGCGATTGAAAACTGCCCTGTGCCCGCCAAGCCTAAACAACGCGAATTCTCCCGCCTGAACCTGACCTACACGGTCATGAGCAAGCGCAAGCTGCGCGAGTTGGTGGAGGAAGGCCTTGTCTCTGGCTGGGATGACCCACGCATGCCCACGATTTGCGGGATGCGTCGCCGTGGCTACCCCGCCCCAGCGATTGTGGAATTCTGCCAAGGCGTCGGCATCACCAAGTTTAATGGCAACACCGATGTGGCCCGCCTTGAAAACGCGGTGCGTGGCGAACTCAATCACCATGCCGAACGCCGCATGGCTGTGCTCAAGCCGCTCAAAGTCGTCCTCACCAATGTGCCCGAGGACTTTGAAGAAGAGCTGGAGCTGGTCATCAACCCCGAGCAAAAGGAACTGGGTACACGCAAGGTATGCCTCACCCGCGAAGTTTACATTGAGCAAGATGACTTCATGATCGTCCCTGCCAAGAAGTACAAGCGTCTCTCCCCCGATGCCTGCGTCCGCCTGCGTGGTGGTTACTGCATCATCGCCAAGGAGCACGATGTGGATTCCAATGGCAATGTGACGGAAGTACGCTGCGAAATCGTACCAGGAACAGTCGGCACCAGCCCCCCCGAGGGCATCAAATGCAAGGCTGCCATCCACTGGGTTTCCGCCAAGTATGGCGTGAAGGCCGAGGTTCGCCTCTACGACCGTCTCTTCTCGGACGAAGCGCCCGATGCCAACCCAGAGGGCTTCCTCGCCTCCCTGAACAGCGAATCGCTCAGCGTCAACACAGACGCTATCGTCGAACCATCCTTGGCCGCAGCTCCATCGGAATTCCTCTGCCAGTTTGAACGCATCGGCTACTTTGTAGCTGACCGCTACGACCACAGTGCAGAGAAGCCAGTCTTCAACCGCTCTGTCGGTCTGCGCGACTCTTGGGGCAAGGCGAACAAGTAATTGCAATTATGAGTAAAACAGTACAATTTGATGCCAAGGGCGGTGCCTTTGACATGAATAGCTTCATCAACCAATGTGACGCTGTCGTCAGCGGTGAGACGGAGGAAAGCTCCTTCACCTGCACGAAGGACGAACAAGCAGCGCAGCCTTGCAGCTGTGGCTGCGGTGGTGAAACCCAGCTCGAAATGCCATGCTGCACCGAGGAAATCCCCGTTGCCAATGGCATTGACCCCATGGTTTACCACCCCATGAGTGAAATCATTGAGGAGCTGCGCATGGGTAAAATGATTTTGGTCACCGATGACCCCGAGCGCGAAAATGAGGCCGACCTCATCTGCGCGGGGCAATTTGCGACCCCTCAAAACATCAACTTCATGGCGACCCATGCACGCGGTCTCATCTGCGTACCCATGTCTGCCGAGCGCACCGATGCTCTTGGTCTGCCCATGCAGGCGACCCACAACACCGAAAAGATGCACACGGCCTTCACGGTCAGCGTGGATGCTAAGGAAGGTGTCACCACGGGCATCAGCGCCTTTGAACGCTCCATCACCACGATGAAGCTGGCTGACCCCAAGGCAACAGCTGATGATTTTGTGCAACCTGGTCACAGTTTCCCCCTTCGCGCACGTCGCGGTGGTGTGATTCGCCGCGCAGGACACACGGAGGCAACCGTCGATTTGATGAATCTCTGCGGCTTGGAGCCTGTTGGTGTCTGCTGCGAAATCATGAAGGAAGACGGTACCATGGCCCGCCTCGGTGAGTTGGGCAGCTTCCAAAAAGAGCATCAACTCAAGGCTTGCTCCTTGGCTCAAATCATCGAGTTCCGCAAGCGTACCGAAAGCCTGATTGAGCGCGAAACGGTCGTGCATATGCCCACAGCTTACGGCGACTTCCAATGCTACTCCTACCTCAGCAAGATTGACAATCAAACCCACCTTGCCCTAGTGCATGGTGATATTGACCCTGACAAGCCCACCCTTTGCCGCGTGCACAGCGAGTGCTTGACCGGTGACGTACTCGGCAGCCGCCGCTGCGACTGTGGCGACCAATTGCACAGCGCCATGCGCCAAGTATCGCAAGAGGGTGGCGTCATCCTCTACCTGCGTCAGGAGGGTCGCGGCATCGGTCTCGGCGCCAAGCTCAAAGCCTACAAATTGCAAGAAGAGGGTCTGGACACGGTCGATGCCAATATCGAGCTGGGCTTTGCCCCCGACTTGCGCGATTACGGCATCGGTGCGCAAATTCTGCGCGACTTGGGCATCCGTCAGCTGCGATTATTGACCAACAACCCAAAAAAAATCATCGGTCTGCAAGGTCATGGTCTCAGCATCGTCGAGCAGGTACCCATCAACATCCCCGCGCATGAAGACAACTGTAAGTATCTGAATACAAAGCGCGACCGCATGGGGCACAAACTATAATCACATTCTATTAAGACATCCCACGCTATCAAGCATAGCGTGGGATGTCGCTTTTCGTGACGGTATGTCTTAAAATTAAGTTTCAAACAGAACGAACTAGCGGTAGAATACTTAAACTTTCAATCGACAACTACATGGCTGACCAAAACCCATCACCCAACGACCCTCAGAACCAAGCACCAACTCCCCAACATGGCAAGCCGACCAATTGGGGGCTCTGGATCCTCATCCTCGTGATTGGCTCCATCCTACTCATGGCCTTCAATTTTGATGGTGCCATGGGAGCCGCCAGCAAAGACACCAAGCTGGATGACTTTAGCAAGATGTACCGCGAAGGTTTGATTGTTCAAAACAACAACAAGCACTTCCCCATCATTGTGACGACAGAGGGCGAAGAGGGCCCCGGTACCATCACCGCCTACAGCTATAAGCAAGCGCCTAAGTTTACCAGCACTCAATTCTTCCTTCCCTTCCATGAGGGGCAAGACACCAACAGCGCCTTCAACCGCATCGGCATCTCCACGCGCAAGAGCGTGACGGGTGAAGAAACATTGCCAGCCGCAGGTCAGCGCCTCAACTCCACCGACACGCTGCTTCGCCTCTGGCAAAATGGTCAGCTCATCAACAGCAGCGATCAACCCATCACCATCTACCAAAAGGGCAGCGAATGCGTCGTCACCGGTTACTACCGAAACGAGCTGACCACCACACCTAACCGCAAGGAGGTCACCCCCGTTCGTGTCCCCTTCTCCAGCAAGTTCCAAGGTGCAGAAGTTAAAGAGCTACTCGGCAATGATGCGACCTACAAGGTTGACAATAGCAACTGGTTTGGTCTCTTCATCAACCTGCTTCCAGTCGTTGTTATCATCCTCATTTTCTTCTTCATCATGCGCGCCCAAGGTGGCGGTGCTGGTGGTGCGATGAAGTTTGCCAAGAACCGCGCCCGCCTTCTTGACCCCAACCAAAACCAAGTCACCTTTAAGGATGTTGCAGGTGTTGCCGAAGCTAAGGAAGAAGTGTGGGAAATTGTGGAATTCCTCCGCAACCCCGACAAGTTCCGCCGCTTGGGTGCCACCATTCCCAAGGGCATCCTGATGGTGGGCTCCCCCGGTACGGGTAAGACCCTGCTGGCACGCGCTATTGCAGGTGAAGCCAAGGCCCCCTTCTACACCATCTCCGGTTCTGACTTTGTGGAAATGTTTGTCGGTGTAGGCGCCAGCCGCGTGCGCGACATGTTTGCCGAAGCCAAGCGCAACAGCCCCTGCCTCATCTTCATTGATGAAATTGATGCCGTCGGTCGTCACCGTGGTCACGGTGTCGGTGGTGGTCACGATGAGCGCGAGCAAACCCTCAACGCCCTGTTGGTGGAGATGGACGGTTTCACCGCAACTGAAAATGTCATCGTCATCGCTGCCACCAACCGTGTGGACGTACTTGACCCTGCCCTGCTTCGCCCCGGTCGCTTTGCCCGCCAAGTAACGGTCAACCTGCCCGATTCCGCAGGTCG
>JAWXTZ010000069.1:0-11980 GCA_044433085.1 Akkermansia sp. | reverse complement strand
AAGGATGCGCTTAATTCTTTGTGATGATAGGTTTATCTAAAATTAGCGTTTATGAATAAGCAAATATCAATCTAAGGCTCATTACTTTACGCTTAAGTTTACAGCATTGGTGCCAGGCAGCAGAATCAACTCATTATCAGTAAATTAAATACAAAAATACGCCAGTGGGCGCATTTTTGTATTTAAATAGCTTACTATCAATATTGTCTGCTGCATGGCACCGATTTGTTAATCCGTGAGCAGTTATAAATAGTTCTCATTCAATGTTTTTTAGGTCGTCCGCGCGAAATTCGTTTTCTTCCGCTTATCTCTTGCGTGCAGCTTGCCAAAAATGCTTCATCTCCGATGATGGGTTCAGTGTTGCTGCCAAATAAAGTAATATCTTCATTGTGAGGCAAACGCAAATATTCTGCGTAGCTTTTGCATTGGTTAATGCTATAAGAACCCAAATCGGCGTAGAAGGGGTGATTGGCAGGAAAAATCAAACTATCTGTCGTACCGTGTAAATAATGATGAGCGGATGACCAGCGGTATAGCGGCAAAGCCTTCGCGGCAAGCATATCTGCTCGAACTGGGTTGAGCTCGATGTATCGCCCAAGCCGCCTAAGGTAGCCTTGCTTTTGTACGAGAATGCTCTTGTAGCGACCATCCCAAATAGTGCCACCACCCATGCCTGTCGTCCGTTTGTAATAGAGACTGTATCGGGAACATAAGCTGTTCATAAAACTTGATATATCAGCGATTTCTCCTTCAATTGCAAAATGAAAGTGGTTGCTCATGATACAATAATGATAAAAATTGAGCTCATACTTATCCGCAAATTTTCGCATTAAATACAGAAAAAAATCCTTCATTTCATCAGTTTGAAAAACCCACATTTTATACGCGCTGTGATTGTAAACATGATAAATGCCCCGCTTAAGTCTTTTTCTTCGAATTCTACTCATAAACCAGATATCTCGTATGCTTTTTTGCCTTTTTGCCTAGCGTGTTGATTACTAACCGCAGCTTCCGTATATGCCTTAACTGCTATTACTATCAGAAATTAACTAGCATTGTAGCAGAGTCAGTCTGAAAAACAATCGTAAAGTTGAGCAAATTGAAGAGAAATACACATTTTAATTGGTGCCATGCAGCAGAATCAACTAGCTATCAAGAAATTAAATATAAAAATGCGCCCATGGGCGCATTTTTGTATTTAAATAGCTGATTATAAGTTAAATATGCTGCATGGCACCGATTTATTGATTTTTGTCAGATGTTAAATAGCTGATTATAAGTTGTTTCTGGTTGGTGTTGCTGTTTTGCAATGAGATGCTTTCTGATAAGCTGGTTTTCTGATAAAATTGATTGCTCACTGGTGATGGTGGGGGCTTTTTGTTGCTGGCTGCTCTCATCGTGCTGCTTGCACTTGCTAATTGTTAAATGGTCGTGCAATTTGTCTAATTTATTGGCGCTCATGGGAGCAAATCGACTCGGGGCTTGCGTTTTTTTTGGATTTATGCTATCCTCGTGTTATAATGATGTTAAAATCACTTTTTTCAGCGTTTGTTGCTGGCTGTGTTTTGACGGGGGCTATGGCCTTTGCTCAGGATGATATGCTGCTTACCGCTGCCGCAACGCAGGATGTTGCGACAATTGAAAATGAGCTTATTCAAGCCCAAGTTAGCAAGGCCGGTACTTGCTTAGCTTCGCTCGTGCTAAAGGATAAACTCAACGGGCGTACGTATCGTTTGGATCCCTCGATGTTCTCTCTCTTTGTCGATGAGAATAAGGAGGAGAAGACCCCTGCGATGACGCTGGAGGGTAATCGCCTGATTTGTACGAGTCTTTCTGTTGCCGAGATTGCTGCTGACCCTAAGGCCTTGCGCTTGGTTGACCAAAAGCGCGGTCAGTTGATTACGGCTCAGTTTTCTACCGATAATTCGGGTTATGGCTTTGTGTGGTCTTTGGAGTTGCGCGAGGGTTCTCCCTATGTTCGTATCTATGTGGACATTACGCCTTGTCAGGATGCGATGCCGCTGCGCAAGTTATGCTTGCTGAAGCTTGCTGCTAAGGAGGCTCGCGTGGAGGGTACGGTTCAAGGTGCCCCTGTCGTGGCTGCTGGCAATCGTTTGTTTGCTGGTGTTGAAAGTCCGCTGGGGCTTAGTAAGGCTGATGCGGATGGCTTTAGCTGCTATTTGACGCGCACGACGGATTTGCCCGTGCGTGTGACGAGCCGTTTTTCTGCTGTGCTTGGTTTTAGTGAGGCAGGTCAGTTGCGCCGCACCTTCCAAGTCGATTACCTGAACAGCGAGCGCGCCCGCCCCTATGCACCCTACCTCAATTACAACACATGGTATGATATTGGCTACTTTACCCGCTATGATGAAAAGCAGGCCATGGATACGATTAAGTTGATTGGTGAAGAGCTGGTCAAGAAGCGCGGTGTGGTCATGGATTCCTTCATGATGGATGATGGCTGGGATGATGTTGAGACGATGTGGCAATTCCACAAGGGTCTGCCACATGAGTTTTCCAAAATTAAGAAGGTGGCTAACGCCTACGGTGCAGGGCTGGGTGTCTGGTTCTCTCCATGGGGTGGCTATGGTCCACCTAAGGATAACCGCATTGCGGCCGCCAAGGGTGCTTATGAGACCAATGAGAAGGGTTTTGCCCTCTCTGGTCCCAAGTATTTCAAGGCTTTCCATGACATGTGCTTGCACATGATTGACAATAATGGCATCACCCACTTTAAGTTGGATGGTACCTCCGCGGACATGCCTGCCGCAAAGGGTTCTCGCTTTGGTTCGGACTTCGAGGCGATTATTGCCTTGATTGATGAGTTGCGTGTCGATTGCCCAGAAACCTACATCAATTTGACGACGGGTACATGGGCTTCGCCCTTCTGGTTTGGCATTGCCGACTCCATCTGGCGTGGTAATTATGACCATGAGTTCTGTGCCGAGGGTAGCTCACGCAATCAATGGATGAGCTATCGCGATAGCATGATTTACCGCAATAATGTGGCGATTTCTCCCCTCTTCCCCATCAGCTCGCTGATGACGCATGGCGTGATTTTTAACAAGGGCGCACGTGGTCTTAAGACGACGGAGGGCGATGACTTTAGCAATGAGGTCTGGAGTGGCTTTGGCTTGGGTACGCAGATGCAGGAAATCTACATCACCCCATCCATGCTGAGCAAGGAGCAATGGGATGAGTTGGCTGCTGCCGCCAAGTGGGCGCGCTCTCACGGTGATATCATGGTTGATAGTCACTGGGTGGGTGGTGACCCCATTAAGTTGGAGGTCTATGGCTGGGCAAGTTGGTCGCCCAAGAAGGCGATTGTAACCCTGCGCAACCCTGCCGCCCATGAGCAAAGCTTCACGGTTGACCCCGCGGCCCTCTTCGAGCTGCCCGTTGGTGCCCCAACCGAGTACAGCATCACATCCCCCAAGGGTGACAAGTTGCCCACCCAAACAATCAAGGCAGGCAAGCGTGTTACATTCACGCTCAAGCCCTACCAAGTGATTGTCATCGACGCGGTGCCAGTTGCTAAGTCCTAAAGGACTTACCAACAATGGGTAATTGGGAACTGAGTCGCTTCGCTCCAATGGGGAATTGGGAATGGGGAATTGGGAATTACAAATTAGCGGGGCTATCGCCCCGTGGATAGCAGCAAAGCCAGTTCTCCAGTAAAAATTCAAGCACCGCGTCATTAAGTTGATGCGGTGCTTCTTTATCCAGTTCCGCACTTGCTTTGCTTCCCCGCCCGATAGGGCGCTCTATTTTAATTCCCAATTCCCCATTCCCCATTCCCCATTCCCAATTGGAGCGCAGCGACTCAATTCCCCTCATTGGAGCGAAGCGACTAAGCGCGCAGCGCGAAAAACGCCCAACCCTGGGACTAGGGTTGGGCGTTTGCGGTCACTGCGGGAGAGAGTTGGGGTAGCGTGTGACCGACTTTTTTGGGGGGATTTGTTAAGCCTTAAGGGTACCTTGCAAAATTAGGCGTGATGAGTTTTGGAAGCTCATCGAGTGTCAATTTGCGGCTTGAGAGGCACAAATATTAAATATTTGTGACACGAAAGCTACAAATTCACACCGATTAGCGACAAAAATCGCACGATTGACAGTGAACTCGGATTCAGCTTTGATTCAGTGCTAATTTTGCAAGGTGCCCTTAAGCCTTCAACTCGGAACCAAGCTCGATGATGGAGTACTCACCGGGTGTCAGGCGATAGACGATTTGCAGCACGTTGCGGCGTGCATTGCGGTACAGCAAGAAGGGCTTGCCCGATACTTCCAACTCCAGAATTGCATCTTCCTTGTAGAGAGTCTTCATTTCATAACCTTCGCGGCTGACGCGTACGGGTTTGGGGTCTTCGGGGGCATCGTAGTCATAGCCATGTTCTTCATCCAGCAGGTCGTCTGCATAGACCTTTTCATCCAGCTTACGGATGCTCTCTGACCTATGGGGGCGGTACTGTTTCATCAGGCGCGTTTTATGCTTGCGCATGCGTCGCATGATTTTGGCGACTGTTTCATCAATGGCTTGGTATAAGTCTGCCCCCGTGGTAGATGCTTGAATGGTGATGTGGTCGGCACAGTACAGCACGACTTCTGCTGTTTGCCTATCCTTTTGCACATCGACAACAACACGCGCGTCCATGATACGGGGGTAATCGATTTGAATCCCTTGAAGCTTTTTGGTAGCAAATTCGCGGATTGGTTCGGTTACATCAATATGGCGGCCGGTAATGCTGATATTCATTTCTACGTTAGCTGATTTCATCTCAGTTGCACTTTCTATATATTATTTTTTTAACGCAAAGGGACACGAGGAAGGTCTATTTGCAATATTAATTATTGTGAAAGAATCGGCAAAAAGCAAGAAAAAACGTCACTGAAATGGGCGGAAATCACAAAAAAGAATTTTCTTTTCAGATGCCTTCATTTATAGCTTGCGGTGGGTCAAAAATATGTTATCCTGAAAGCATATGCTTACAAGGAATTTTCGCTATCGTCGGGGTTTCACATTGATTGAAATCATCGTGGTCATCGCCATTTTAGCTATTTTGGCGGGTGTCTCCTACCCGCTGCTCACCTCGCGCATCAACGCAGCTAACGTGACTGGTTGTCAAAATAACGTGAAGCAAATTCTGCAACTGGGGATGAAGTATAGCGATGATATGATGCACCGCAATCTTTTACCAACGAGCGGGATGGATGATGATGAAGACACGCGCGAATTTAACGAAAAGGCCGCATGGTGGTACAGCATCGCCCCACAGATGGATCAAGTCATCTACCCCAAGAACCGCAAGGAGGTGATGCAAATCTCCACCATCTTCCATTGCCCTGGTGACAACCGAGCCCAAGTGGATGGTGATTTGATGCCGGGGGATGCCAAGCACGTCTCCTACGTCTCGTGGACAGATGGTTCGGAGGATGCCGATAACCCCAACTCATGCATCAGCATGAACAAGCAACGCCTCGATGAACTGCCATGGATATCCGATGGCATCCCCGAGCTGGGAAAAAGCGTGAAAAACATCCGTGACTTTAAGAAAATGGTCCTCCCCGCCCTAGAGCGCCACGACAGCACCATCGTCGTCGGCTACGCCAGCGGCTTGATTAAAGCGCACGAGCTGGATTCTGAAAGCACGGATGTCGTCAAAGCCTACAAACAAGTTGCCCCTTGGCTCTACGAGCAGCAAAAGAAGGGGGGGAAGCGCAAATAAACCGTGTTGCATCCCGACTGCCAAGCATTTCTTGAAGCAGGCACCCCCATCCTACTTGGGCTTAGTGGGGGGCGGGATTCTGTAGCCCTGCTGCATCTACTCGTTGGGCAGGGCTGCGCAGTCATAGCACGGCATTTGAACCATGGTATCAGGGGGGCGGAGGCAGAGGCAGATGCCGCGTTTTGCCAGCAACTTTGTGCGAAGCTGGGCGTTGATTATGACCAAGAGCAATTGGACATCCCCGCACTGGCACAAGAAGCGGGGCAGTCCTTGGAGCTAGCTGCGCGCAAGCACCGACGCGCCTACCTGATGGCGCAGGCACGCGCGACGGGATGTGCGAGCATCGCCTTGGCACAGCATGCTGATGACCAAGCGGAAACCGTACTCTTTCGGCTAGCGCGTGGGGCGGCAGGATTGCGAGGCATGCTACCTGTGAGCAGCTATGAGGGGCTCACCCTACTGCGCCCCCTGCTGAATTGGCGACGGAGCGATATCACCCAGTACCTGCAAACAAGGGGGCAAACATGGCGAGAAGATGCCAGCAACGAAAGCTGCGAGCACAGCCGGAACGCTTTGCGCCACCAAGTACTACCAGCCTATGCTGAGGCCATGGGGCGCGACATCGTCCCCATCATCAACCGAAGCGCGGCCTTACAGGCGGAAACAGCCGTGGCACTGCAAGAGAGCCTACAACTACTGCGACCCCACTTTTACGACCCCCAAGGGCGGCTTTATTTACCAGCATTAGAGGCGGCGAAACCGGAGTTAGTGCGGGCCTTGCTATGTGATTACCTGCAGGGGCAGGGCATCCCAGACATTAGCGCTAAACTGGTGCGGGATATTCAGGATATGCTGCCAGCTGATGCGGTGAGATATAGTTTGAACTTGCCTGGAGGTAAGCAATTTCGGCGTGCGCACCAGCGGGGATTTATTCAGATAATCGGGGAGCGTTGAGAAAAGGGCTACGATGCTGCGCATCGTTGCGGCTTATTTTGTGTTTGCGTTTTTCCGCCAGTTCCACCCATTTTGAGCTTGCTTCCCCCCCCTCCATTGGTCTAGTATGGTAGTCTATCAACTGCCTGCCCCGCTCATGAAAAACTGGATTCTTTTAATTGTTGCCATCTGCTGCCTTGGTGCCATTGCCAAATTTCAATATTTCGATAAACAAGATGCTGTTGTCGAGCAGCTCGATGCCAAAAAACCTGCTGTCCGAGAACGCCATGCCTCGCCTGCCCATGCAGCTGATGAACCCGTCGCTCAGTCAAGCTCTCAACCTAAACCTCAGGTCAGGGCTAGGTCAAAGGATGTTGCTAAGTCTAAGCCCGCTCAAACTCCTGAGAATTTGGATGATGCCGGCATAGCTCCCGATATGGTTTTATTGCCCGAACCTAAGGCTAAAAAGGTAGTTTTGCCCACGAGCTTTGCCGATGGTAGTATCTCCCCCGACCAAGCGATGGATGCCGCCTATGCCGCTAAGTTGCAGTCCTTTCTTCTCAAGCAGTTTGATGCTGCTGGTGATGCGATGGCTATTGCTAAAAAATTGCAGGCTAGCCCCGAGCTGCAGCTGCGTTTGATGCAGTGGCAGTTGCTCACTAATGCGGTGGAGTCAGAGAAGGGTTTGAGTAAGTACCGCAGCGATCAAGAAGCTCTGCTCGCCAAGTCTCTCAAGGAGATTGAGGAGATGAAGGGTCAGGATGCCAAGGCTGATGCCATGGCGGCTAAGATTAAGCAGGTGGAGGTCATTAAGGCTCAGATTGCCTTGCCTATCAGCTGGAAGGAGCTTTTTGAGGATAAGACCGCTGCGACTGTCTTTCAGGCGGTCAATGCCGATGCGGACTTCCTCTCCGATGTTTTTTACTCGGGTGAAGCACCAGCCGTTGTGCGCATGATGACCATTTTTAGCCGCTTGGTGGCTCAAGATAGCGATTTGCTCAAGGCTGGTCGCCGCCGCGATATCGCCCAAGCGATTGCCATGGAGTATGCTCGTTTTAACTGGGATGCGGATGTGGCTGTCAAGCGTGGTCAGTTTTTCTTGCGCTATTTTGATGAAGGTCGCTTCCACAGGGTCAGTAAGCAGGTATCCATGCCCTTAGTTCGTCTTTGGGTCGGTGCTAAAGGTAATCATAATAGCATGAGCGTTAGTAGTATGCAGTGGTATGTTGATAATGCTCACATGCCTCAAAAATATTACACGGGCTTTAAGGGTCAAGGTGCTATCTGCTGGCGTTGCGGCTGGCGTCGCAATAACTTGATTGGTGATAGTATTCACCGCAATTACTATGAGACTTATACCAAGGGCTATGGCGATAATTTTGCGCGCCAAACTTTGGATTTGGGTGGTGTTTGTGGCGCCATTTCCTCCTTTGGTGCTGGCTGCGCCCTCGGCAATGGTATTCCTGCCATGACCATGGGTGAGCCCGGTCACTGCGCTTACACGATTTTGGTGGATGGTAAGTGGATGCCTGCTTACTCCCTCTCATGGAAGCGCAATCTGCACTGGCAGCATTGGGATGGGGTCAATTTCTTTTCCTCCCTTCAAATGGCTCATGATATGTACAATACCAAGTCACAGGCGGCCAAGACGACGCAGGCACTGCAACTCTGCGCGGCCGCCACTTGCCTTGAGAAGAATAAGGATGCGGGTAAAGTCAGCGATTTGTATCAAGTAGCCATCAAGCTGCAACCTAATAGCTACCCGATTTACCGCGATTACTTGGCCTTCCTCGATGCGCACCCCCAAGGTAACACTGCTGCGGTTGTGCTTAAGGATATGTGCCAAAGCCTGACGAAGGAATACCCCGAAATGGCGGCCTTCATCCTGCAAAAGAACGGCATGCCCGTGCTGGATAAAGCCAATGCGAACGTGCGCACCGTCATCGCCACCGACTTTTGGCGCGCCTGCGAGGGCGAGAGCATTGCCCCATGGGACATGACGGCCTACCTGAGTGCCCAAGCTGATTGGATTGGCAAGGCTGAGGGTAAGCCCAATGTCAACATTGTTAAATTTTATGGTAAGCTGCTGGCGGCTGTCATCAAGAAGGAAGAGCTGACCCCAGCCGTGATGTCTTGGGCCTCTACCTGGTCACAAAAGCAAGATAAGCGCACGCAAGAAGAGATGTCTAAAACCACGATGAGCGTGCTGAAGGCTGCCGCAAGCAAGGGCATCTCGATGGATGTGATGCTTGCCAAGGCTATCTTGAACGCCGAGGCGACAGATGACATCGACTCCTTCATCACCCTCAACAAAATGGTGGATGAGGACAAGCGTTATGAAGGTAAGATGCCTGAGTTCGAGCCCTTCCCTGGTGAGCTGATTTCGGCAGGTGGTCTGGTGCGCATGAGCTCCACCATCGACAAGCATGATACCCCGCTGAAGCATGCAGGTCTTCTGGATTTGAGGGGTGGTAAATTCCACACTGGTAAGGATAAGGACGCTTACGTTGTTGTTCAAATGCCCCGCATTGCGCAGGTGTCTGGTCTTGTTTTCATCGGCACGCCCAACCAACGTGGTCGCCTCAAAAATATCAAGGTGCAAGTGTCCGAAACTGGGGCTGATGGCTCATGGGAGGATGTTCATGACTGTGGGGACGCGACCCCTGACCGCGTCAACCGCATTGATTTGTCCCAAAAGAAGCCCCGCGCGCGCTTCGTGCGACTCCTTCGTGTGGGTGGGCCTGAATTCTTCCACCTCAACGGCATCTACATCTACGGCAAGCGCAGCTCCTAATCTTGCCATCATTTGAACCCTTAACAAACGAACATCATGACACCAATGAAAAAGATTTTACTCTTCACCCTGATGGGGGTGATGACCGCCTGTAGCCTGAATGCCGCCACCAAAGTTACAACGGGTGATGCCGCATTGGCTCAAGCTGGCCCCAAGAACGGCATTGTCGTCTTCACCTACGCAGAAGATTGGGATGAGTACAGCAAAGCACTGTGCAAAAAGCTGATGGCCAATCAAGGCGTTTTAGATGCCTTGGGAGATGCCGCCATCTTGCCCTACCCCTGCTACGATGTTGAGACCGAAGCGCAGGAGGCCGAGCTGACTAAGATGCGTGGTGAGTTGGACATCCCCCGCGTGCTGAGCTACCCCGCCATCATCCTCTTTGATGCCAAGGGACGCCATGCCGCCACCCTGCAAGGTCGCGAACTGACCGCCTACACAACCGACTCCATCGCCAAACTCATCAAGCAACACATGGGGCTGATTGCTAAGCAAAACAGCCTGTTGGCTAAAGCCGATGCGACCGATGGCGTTGCCAAGGCTAAGCTGCTGGGACGCGCAGCCAACATGCCCGACTTGGTAGCACCTAAAGATGTCGTTAAAGCCATCACCGCGCTTGACCCCAAGGACGAGTCTGGCTACGTACGTGGGCTTTCGACCGATGAATGGAAGATGAGTGCCAATGTGGCAGAAATTGAAAACATGAAGGACATGATGGCCTTTGTTGACAAGGTTGTGGCCGATGAAGCCTACTCCACCAAAGTGAAGCAAACCGCCATGATTCGCCTGATTGGCCAATGGCGCACCCTAGGCACCCGCGAGCAACTGCCCACCATGCGCCAATATGCTGAAAAAGTCATCAAGCTAGACCCCAGCAACTACCACGCCATCTCCGCGCGCTACATGATTGATGTCTGGTTGCGCTCTTTCACCTTAGAGAGCGGATGGTTTGAGCAGATGATGCCCCAAGATGACCGCCTTGTGATGATGGAAGG
Source organism: Akkermansia sp. (assembly GCA_044433085.1). GTDB lineage: Bacteria > Verrucomicrobiota > Verrucomicrobiia > Verrucomicrobiales > Akkermansiaceae > Akkermansia. The sequence continues at coordinate 1,535 of JAWXTZ010000069.1, read as the reverse complement.
CCCCATCCCCATGAAGGATGCAGGCGTCTACACCATCACCATGCAGCACACGGGCGGACGTTATGCCTTGACCATGACATCCGTCAGCTTGTTTGATGGCAAAGAACTGGTCGCCAAAGACGTGCATGAAGGCATTGCGGGAGATAAACCCAAGAACACCGTCTACACCCTGGAAGTGCCTCGCAAGGTGAAAGACCCCAAATTGGGCTTCACCTTCAACCAAGGTAATAAAACTTGGACGGAGGGCAAATTTGTGATTACAAAAATTCAGTAAGATTTAGAAAAATACTTGTAGCGGCTCCTCTTGGTCACTGGGTGACGAAGAGGAGTCGTTGCATTTCCGCAATCGACTGGCAGCGGCGCAGGTGGTACTCGCACTCGGGGGCAAGATTGGGGTAAATGTAGGCGAGGTATTTTTTCATGCGATTGCAGTGCACCTGCTCAAGGCGCCCCTCGTGGCGGGAGTAGATGATTTTTTCCGTCTCCTCAATGAGCACTTGGTAGTAGTGCTTCATCTCATCCACATCGGGAGCGGGACCACCCTTAAGCTGGCGGAAGATGTAGGGATTACGGACTGCCCCGCGCCCAATCATCAAGCCAGCGGGGGCAACTTGCTGCATCCAACGATTTGCATCATCAGGCGAAAGGATATCCCCATTACCAATAACGGGGCAGGGGGCAAGTTGTTGGACAGCTTGGGCAACAGGGGGAAGAGCAGCAAGACCACTATAGCCCTGCTTCTTGGTGCGACCGTGAATCGTCACAAGGTCGGGCTGGGCTGTCGTGATGATATCGAGGATGATTGGGAACTCGGTGGCAGCATCAGCCCAGCCGAGGCGGCACTTGACCGAGAACTTGCCAGCGGGGATGAAGGAGCGCATCGCGTGAAGGATGCTATCGAAGCGAGGTAAATCACGAAGGAGACCTGCACCAGCGAGATTACGATTCACGAGGGGGGAAGGGCAACCGGCATTGAGATCAATACCAGCGATGGGGTAATTGAGGAGCTGTTCACAATCGCGGAGGAGGGCATCGGGGTCACTGCCAGCTAACTGGGCCCAGATGGGTTTACCGGTTTCATTCTCTTCGATGCACTTGAGATTGACCTCGGCATAGGCGCAAGTGGTGGGGGTGCTACGGAAGTAGGGGGTGACGAAGTAGTCGGGTAAGCTCTTGATTCGTAGAAGGGTGCGCATGAAGGCGATGTCGGTGACATCTTGCATGGGGGCGAGGGCGAGCAGCATGGGGGTATGCTAGCATAGAGAGGAAGATGGGGCAAGGCTTTTACAGAAGTAGGAGGAGAAGCAAGAAAAAGTAAAAAAACGAAGGGTGTGCAGAGTCTGATTGCGGCTGAGCAATGCTGAGACGACGAAAGTGAGGGACACCTCCCGAACGGTGCTGCGCAGCAGCATGAGGAGGAGGAAGACCCTTTGCTGGGGGTGAGCGCTGCGAAGCAGTGCGAGGGTCAGATTGCGGATGAGCAATGCTGAGACGACGAAAGTCTGGGACACTTCCCAGACGGCGACGCGTAGCGG
>JAWXTZ010000068.1:0-12010 GCA_044433085.1 Akkermansia sp. | reverse complement strand
GACCATGGTGAGGTGGTGGAGGGCAAGGACGACGACCGGGACGAACCACGACTGGACGAGCTGGTGCCACCACAACAGGACGAGGAGCCACCACAACAGGAGCAGGAGCCACCACAACAGGACGGGGGGCTACCACAACAGGTCGGGGAGCAACCACCGCAACACCACGAGCCCCAACAACAACAGCAGCTTCACTAGAGGAAACACTGACGACTGAGACCGCCAAAACAGCACAAAGCATGAGTAAATTTTTCATAATAGATAGATTACTGAAAGAATTATAATAGCAGAAGAGTGTTCAAGCAAGGATTTTCGACTCCATGTTTGATGGATTGAGGCTCCTTATAGATACCCTTCTACAAATAAGGCGCACAGCAAGCGCATTTTGATGTAAAAAAACGCCCTCCAGCAAAAAAACTTGAGGGCGTTTCATGTTCAATAATAGAAGGGGATTTTACAAAAATCGCACGATTGACTGCTGCGTCAGTTTATTTTTGATTTAGTGCTAATTTTGCAAGGTGCCCTGAAACAATTAGTTGCAGAGATCAGCAACATCTGCGCGTTCGGCAAGAAGTTCGTCGCAAGTAGCAACAATCTTTTCGCGGGAGAATGCGTCGATTGGAAGACCTTCTACGATGGAGTAGGTACCATCAGCATTGGTGCGTGTTGGCTGGGAGCAGATGATGCCAGCTGGCAAGTCGTACTTGGAGCCATCAGTGATGGTGCAAACGGAGAACCAGTCACCTTCTGGAGTTGGGTTCACGAGGTTCTTGACTGTCATGAGGGCAGCGTTAGCTGCGGAAGCTGCGGAGGAAAGACCACGAGCAGCAATGATAGCAGCACCACGTTGTTGAACTGTCTTGATGAAATCACCTTGCAACCATTCTGTGTCGCTGATGACTTCTGTCACTGGCTTACCATTGATCTTAGCGTTGGTGTAGTCAGGGTATTGTGTTGCGGAGTGGTTACCCCAGATGCACATGTTGGTAACAGCGGAGCTGTGAACACCTGCCTTAGCAGCAAGTTGGCTCTTAGCGCGAAGTTCGTCAAGCATGGTCATGGCGAAGAAGTTTTCCTTTGGAAGACCTGTTGCATTGTGCATAGCGATCAAGCAGTTTGTGTTGCATGGGTTACCAACAACAAATACCTTGCAAGTTGGCTTAGCGTTAGCAGCGATAGCTTGACCTTGACCAACAAATACCTTACCGTTGATGCTGAGGAGATCCTTGCGTTCCATACCAGCCTTGCGTGGGACGGAACCTACGAGCATGCACCAGTCAGCGTCCTTGAAAGCGACGGCTGGATCGTCAGTAGCAACGATTTCTTGGACGAGGGGGAATGCGCAGTCGTCGATTTCCATCACAGTACCTTGAAGCTTTTCGAGGCAAGGAGTAATTTCGAGCAACTTGAGGATAACAGGTTGGTCTGCACCAAGCATCTCACCAGATGCGATGCGGAAAAGAAGGGAGTAGGCAATATTGCCTGCGGCGCCAGTTACAGTAACAGTTACAGGTGTTTTCATAGCGCGATTATTATGTCGAAGATACGGGATTTAGTCAACACCAAATTAAGCGCGTATGAAACAAAAGAGCCCAGTCCTAAGACTGAGCCCTTCTAAAGGGCACCTTGCAAAATTCGTTTTAAAATGATGGCACCTCATAAAATACCGCCAACTGCCCCATTTTTGACGTAATTTTGTGATAAATGTCGCATTTTCGCTTCAGATGCTTAGCATCTTCAGCTCAAAAGCTTCCATTTCTCATCAAAATCCCGTTTAAAAATCTGGGGCATCGAATTTTGCAAGGTGCCCTAAAGTCTGTTCCGCTAGCTTTATTGCTCGTGGATGGTGATATCGTATTCCTTGCCCATCAAGTTGAGCTTCATGTTGCTACCAGAGATAGCAGCCAAAGCACCAATGGAGGTAAGGGCGATAGGTGCGCCAAAGTTTTCTTGCTTTGGTGTTGTTGGATCTTCGGGGCGCTTACCTGCGAAGTAGTCTTCCATCTGTTGTGGGAACATGGCGTAAATCACGCAGTTCTCATCATTGACGGGGATATTCTTTTCAGCGAGCTTTGCACGAAGGTCATCCATACCTGGTTTAAGGAGGTCTGCAGGACGGCAGGAGATGGGGTCTTTACCCATCTTCTTGGCGCAGAGTGCTTGAAGCTCTGGGTCAACAGGGGCGGGGGTGCGACCGTAGTAACCGAGGGCTACGTCTGCGCATTGTGGGGAGATGTTGTTCCAACGACCGAACTTGACATTCAACATCGCTTGCATACCAACAATTTGAGATGTTGGGGTGACAAGTGGAATCCAACCGAGGGCTTCGCGAACGACTGGAATTTCTGCGAATACTTCTTCAAACTTGTCCGTCATATTCAACTCCTTGAGTTGGGAACGGAAGTTGGAGAGCATGCCACCTGGCACTTGATAGCGCAGCGTGTCGCTGTTAACCACTTCATTGTCGTGGCTGGTGAACTTGGAGAGGCTTTCATACACAGGTGCAAGCAATTCACTGACTTGAGTCAGCTTTTCCTTGAAGTCGTCTGCAACTTCGGGGCAACGTTCGTAGCCCTCCAACATGGCAAGCATGCGAAGGCAATCAGGTTGTGCTGTACCATTGGCAAATGGAGCAATCGAAACATCAACCGCATCAGCACCGCTGTTGACCGCAGCAACATAAGTTGGTGCGCCCAGACCAGCCGTGTCGTGGGTGTGAACCCATACAGGAAGACCTGTAGCGGACTTAACAGCCTTCACCAAAGCATCCGTTTGGGCAGGAGGGATAAGACCCGCCATATCCTTAATAACGATGCCATCAGCACCCATATCAGCAAGCTTCTTACCGAGGTCGGCGAAATACTCAAGATTGTGAACGGGGGATGTGGTGTAGCAAATCGTGCCATGAGCAGTAGCACCAGCTTCCTTAGCAGCCTTGATGGAAGTACGCATATTTTCGGGGTCATTGAGGCAGTCGAAAATGCGGAAGATATTCATACCATGCTTAGCACTAAGCTTCACGAAGGTAGAAACAACGTCATCAGCATAGTTGGTGTAGCCCACGATATTTTGACCGCGCAGCAGCATCATGTGAGGAGTCTTAGGGGCAAGAGCCTTCAACTTGTCGAGGCGTTCGAAAGGAAGCTCGCCAAGGAATCGAAGACCGGAGTCGATGGTAGCACCACCCCAAGTTTCAAGGGCAGAAAAGCCCATGGTGTCCAAGATGGGAGCGATGGGCTCCATTTGCTTGGTGGACATGCGGGTAGCCGCCAAGGATTGGTGGCCATCTCTCAATACGGTGCAGTTGAATGTTGCGGGTTTCATAATTAAGGGGAATTCTAGCTATGTAGCTGGGTTTTGTTAATTTTACCAAAATATTTAGGGTGCGTCAAGAAGCATCCGCGCTAACAAATCAGTTCTACAATGACATCATGCTACAACACACGCTTTTTCAGGATAACTATTTACTTTAATATTACCTTTAATATTTGAGAAGGCTATGCTTGACGTGGCTACAGTTAAAGAGTAGGATAGAGGAGAAATTGATTTAACGTTTATTCCGACATGTCTACACAAGTTTCCCGATTTGACCCTGATGCCTTGGCAGCGGGCGTGCTCGCTGGTAATACAGCCCATTTAGGCCGTGCTATTACCCTGATTGAAAGCAATGCTAAGCGCGACCAAGAGCCGGCTCGCCGCTTGATGGAAAAACTTTTACCCCACGCTGGCGGTTCGATTCGCGTTGGTGTGACGGGTGTCCCCGGTGCTGGCAAATCGACTTTTATTGAGGCTTTTGGGATGATGCTTTGCAAGATGGGGCTTAAGGTGGCCGTGTTGGCGATTGACCCTTCTTCATCCCTCTCCAAGGGCTCTATCATGGGGGATAAAACCCGTATGGAAGAGCTTTCTGGTCACCAAAATGCCTTTATTCGCCCCAGCCCTTCAGGCGGAACCTTGGGAGGTGTCGCGCGTAAGAGTCGCGAGACGATGATTGCTTGCGAGGCGGCTGGTTATGATATCCTACTGATTGAAACGGTCGGTGTCGGGCAAAGCGAAACAACGGTGCGCTCGATGGTTGACGTCTTCCTCCTCCTGCTTATTACGGGGGCTGGTGATGACTTGCAGGGCATTAAGCGCGGCATCATGGAGCTGGCTGATATCCTAATCGTAACGAAGGACGATGGCGATAATCATCAGTCCGCCCTCGCCCACCAGCAGGAGCTTAAGATGGTGCTTCATTACTTGCAAAGCCCCACCCCCGGTTGGACTCCACAGGTGCTGACGACATCCTCGGTCACGGGCAAAAATATCGACTTGGTGCAAGAGACCTTGCAGCAGTTCCGCGAAGGGCAGCAGGCCAGCGGTGAGTGGTCTTTGCGCCGCCAGTCGCAGGCTCTCGATTGGGTACGCACCTTGGTGCATGAGTCTCTTTTAGAGTCTTTCGCCCAGCACCCCAAGGTGTCTGAGATGCTGCCCCAAATTGAGTTCCAAGTTGCCAAACAGGGCATGGACCCCGTTTCGGCCGCTCAAGCCATGCTTTCCCACTTTACTTACCCCAATTCCTAAGATTCACGCTGATGAAAACACCCTCAATCACTCGTCTTTTTATTGCTTCGGCACTGCTTCTTGCTTCATGCTCCTCCTCTAATAAGAACCCCCTGCCTCTCTTCTTGGCCCCTGACTCCCCCATGGATCCCCCAGGTGCGAGTGCCGATCGTGCGGCTGAATTTGAGAAGCGCCAAAAGGAAGGTTCCTTTAAGCTTGGTGATACGCTTTATGTCTCTCAAGGCAAGGCTTATTTCTTTGCTCAAAACCCCGAGGTCGATGGAGACAAGGGCGGCAAGATGATGGATGCAGATACGGTGACGGTGCTTTCCTGCGAGGGAATGTACTACTACGTCCAAACCCCAGACAAGGATGGCGGCTACCTGCGCGAAAGTGATTTGATTAGCACCCAAGCCAAGGAATTGATGAATTTTGATGGCGCTGCCATGGATGGAGTCTTCTTCGGTGACCCCTCTGCTGCACCTGCGGTGACGGGTGGCGGTGCGCTCTTCCCCACGACAGATGGTTTGACTATTGAGATGCCCCTTGGTGAGGACCCCAATGCTCGCCAAGTGCTGACCAATGCCCAAGGTCGCGTCGTCACCTTAGCGAGCAAAAAGACGGAAGCGGGGGATCGATTTGAGGAAAAGAAGGCAGCACTCCCCTTCACCAATCCGCCTGCGGCAGCACCTGCCCCCACCGCAGCACCCGAAGCACCGACGCCAGCGCCCCCAGCTAACTTTGTGCCCTCCTCGGCAAGTGATGCCGACATCCCCGATTTACCCTAAGCCCCACCCATGAGCCCATGGCAGCCATTGCTGGATGCTTTTTTGATGTATTTGGCTACAGAGCGTGGTCTAAGCACCAACTATCAGCTGTCCAACGCACGCAATCTGCAAGCATGGCTGGATTATTGCGAGGCGCGGTCAATTGAGCCAGATTCGGTCAATCTTGATGAGTTGAGCCTTTACTTGCGCCATCTGCGCAAGGTCGGGCTGGCGGCTTCTTCCCTGCGCATTGTGGTGGTGGAGCTCCGCATGTTTTTCCGCTTTCTCACAGCGCGCAAGCTAATCCCCACCAACCCCGCCAGCTTGCTGCGCAGTACCAAGATACCAGCCCCGCTACCACAGAGTCTCAGCGAAGCCCACATCAAGCAGCTGCTGGATGCCACGGCTAGCGATGATGTCCCCTTTGGGACGCGCGACCGCGCCATCATGGAGATGCTTTACGGCAGTGGCTTGCGTGTGAGTGAGTTAATTGGACTGCGCTTTGAGCACCTTGATGAGGAGGAGCAATTCCTTCGGGTGACAGGTAAGGGCAGCAAAACCCGCTACGTACCACTGGGTCAGGCGGCCTATCAAAGCCTGAAGTATTACTGCCAATACGCCCGCCCCAAGCTGCTACCCAAGATGGGGGAGAGCCCCTTCATCTTCCTCTCCAATAGGGGCAAAGCCCTCAGCCGCGTCCGTATTGGACAAATCCTCAAGCAGCGCGCCCAACAGGCGGGCTTGTCCGAATCGGTCTTCCCGCACTTGATTCGCCACAGCTTCGCCACCCACCTTTTAGAGAATGGAGCCGACCTCCGCGTCATCCAAGACCTACTCGGTCATGCGGATTTAAGCACCACTCAGGTCTATACCCATGTGGAGCAGAAGCGGCTCGTGAGTCTGCACCAGCAGTTCCACCCCCGAGGAAAAAAATCTTGAGGGGATGAGCTTGCACCTGCTCCCAGTCGGCAGACCAAACGGCCTTCATTTTTGCAGGTTGGCGCGTTTCTTGCTTGCCTTTTAATACCTTTCGTGGGAAAATGTTTGCACTATGGCAGATCGTACGCAGACTGATCCCGTTCGGATGGAAAAAATTGTTAGCCTTTGCAAGCGCAAGGGATTTGTTTTTCAATCGGCTGAAATTTATGGTGGCCTCAATGGTTGTTGGGATTACGGTCCTCTCGGTGTTGAGTTGAAGCGCAATTTGAAGGACTACTGGTGGAGAACCCACGTTCAGGAATGTCCTGACATTGTGGGGATGGATGGCTCTATCCTGACCCACAACTCGGTCTTGGTGGCATCTGGCCACGTGGGTGGATTCTCCGACCCACTTTGCGATTGCCTCTTGAGCAAAGAACGCCTTCGCGCCGACCAAATCCCCGCGCAATCGGGCACGGCTCTCTGGTGGAATGGCGCCGCTAAGAAGGATGGCTCTTGGTCCTCCAACAAGCGTTTTTCGATGCTTTTGGCGGGCGATGATGACAAATCCCTCAAACTTGCTCGCAAGGGTGCGCTTCAATACTACGTTCAGTTGGCGGGCAAAGGCGCGCAAGCTGCCGATCTGGAGCTGAAGGAAGAAACATCAGAACAAGTGGTGGACTCCGTCCTCTACAACCCAGCTAATGGTTCCTTGGTGACCGAGGCTCGCGAATTCAACCTGATGTTCAAGACAAAGATTGGTGCGACCTCTGACGACAACGACCCCAATGCTACTGGCTGGCTGCGCCCAGAGACCGCTCAAAGCATCTTCTGCCAGTACAAGAATATTTTGGATTCTTCCCGCATGAAAATCCCCTTTGGCATTGCCCAAATTGGCAAGTCCTTCCGCAATGAAATCAACCCCCGCAACTTCACCTTCCGCTCCCGCGAATTTGAACAAATGGAGGTCGAATACTTCTGCCGCGAGGAAGATGGTCTTCGCCTGACTGATGAGTGGTTGGAACGCTGCCTCTGCTTCTACGAAGAAATTGGTATCCCACGCTCTCAAATCCACATCTTGGATGTCCCCGATGGAGAACGTGCCTTCTACTCCAAAAAGACTTATGATTTGGAGTACGCTTTCCCCTTCGGCATTCAAGAATTGCAAGGTATCGCCTACCGCACGAGCTACGACCTGACATCCCACCAAGCAGGTTCGGGCAAGCCCATGGAATACTTTGATGAGGTAACGCGCGAGAAGTTCATCCCGCACGTTGTGGAGCCATCTGCCGGTTGCGACCGCACCGTTTTGGCTGTCATTTGCGAGGCCTTTGATGAAGAAGAGCTCGGCACGGCCGAAAAGAGCGACATGCGCACCGTCATGCGTTTTGTCCCACGCATGGCACCTATCAAAGCTGCGATCTTCCCACTTCTCAAGAAGAACGCAGAGCAAGTTCGCCTCGCGCGTGAAATCGAAGCAGAGCTTCGCCCCTTCATGAATGTCTTTTACGATGAAACAGGTGCTGTTGGTCGCCGCTACCGTCGCATGGACGAAGTGGGTACCCCATTCTGCATCACAGTTGACTTTGAAACACTGGGTGAAGAGCAACCAGAACTCAAGGGCACTGTAACAGTTCGTCATCGCGACAGCATGGCGCAAGAGCGCATGCCCGTTGAGGCATTGCTGCCTTGGCTACTCAAACAAATCCGATAAAAATCTTACAGCATTTTTGCATCCAAAGCCCCTTCACCACGATGTGATGGGGCTTTTTTTCATCAAAAAGTATTGCAATGGCGAGGCTTGGCGCATAAAATAGCGTGATGCAGGATTGCTCTTTATATCGCGCTTGGGCGGAGGTGGACACCGATGCGATGCGTCATAATTTATCTGTGGTTGCTCGGGTGCTCCCACAGCACCAGCGTATGGCTATCGTGAAGGCCGAGGCCTATGGCCACGGACTCCATGGCGTCGTTCGTGCCCTTGATGATGAAGATATTGAGTTTTTTGGTGTCGCCACCGTGGCCGAGGCCGCAGCCGTGCGTGATGCGGGGTGTAAAACCATCCCCTTCATCTTGGGGCCTTGCTTCCCTGCCGAGCGTGAAATGGTCGTACAAAACGGCTGGCGCGCCGCCTTATCGAGCCTCGAAGAGGTCGAGCATTTTGAATCCCTTGGTCAGCTGTACCAAAAGCCCGTTCACCTTCACTTGAGTGTCGACACGGGCATGGGGCGAGCTGGCTTGCTGCTCCCCCATTTAGTAGAGGTTGTGGAGCGGCTGAAGCGTTGCGAGTTTGTGAAGATAGAGGGCGTGTACTCTCACCTTTCCGCCGCTTCAGAGGACATCTCCTTCACCCATCGCCAAATCGCCAATTTTGAGCAAGCCGTTGACCAACTGACCTCCATGCAGCTGCAGCTACCCTATCGCCACCTGTGCAGCAGCGCGGCCGTCTTCAACTACAAGGCACCTAGTACGAATATGGTACGCTTGGGGCGCATCCTCTATGGTTATTCCCCCATGCCATCCCCCCACAACACGGATTTGCGCAGCACACTAACACTCTACAGCCGAGTCACCTTAGTGCGCACCCTACCTGTCAATCATGGGGTATCCTACGACCACACCTTCGTGACCTCTTGCCCAACCAAGGTTGCAACACTGGGCATCGGCTTTGGCGATGGTTACCTGCACTACCTTTCCAACACCAACGCACGCGTCTTCCTCAATGGCTGCTATTGCCCTGTATTGGGGCGTATCACGATGGATCAAGTGATGGTGGACGTCTCGCACATCCCCAGCGTGCAGCCGGGTGATGTAGCCGAAATGCTGGGTGTCAATGTCCCATGGACCGAGTTGACAACACGCGCTAAAACCATACCCAGCAACGTCATTGTCAGCATCTCCTCACGCGTCCCACGCGTTTACAAACCCTAAGTATAACGAGATGGCCGATACAGAAATGTTGCGCTTCGATTGCCCCGAAGAGCTGGTGGATGAGCTAGATATCCTGCTTCATCACAACCTCCTCCAGCGCAGCGAGGCCATCCTTATGGCGACCATCAATTTGCTCGATTTCATGGAGGCTCATCGTTGCACATCAAGCACGCCACCACCATACAGCAGCGAGGAGGATGGCGATATTGCGGCCTACATCGAGGCCATGATAAGCTCGCCCGCCCAAGAACTCGACCCCATGGCCAATGTGGTCGAACCCCTTGGCCCAGATGAAGATGGGGACATCCTGCTACTAAAAAGCCGAGGTCGTAATCCCCCCCTAAGTAACAGACAATAGCAAAAAAAGACCTCGCCACTGAGTTATCATGGCGAGGTCACTTTAAAGCTTCGTAAGCTTAGGACGAATATCAGTCTTCGTTGCCGTCGAAATCGTCATCAGTGTCGCTATCGTCTTGATCGGACTCTGAGTTAGATTGATTGCCTCGTGCTTGGCGCTCTTGGCGACGTGCGGCTTCGATGAGGAAGAGTTCTGCGGCGCGGAAGGCGCGGCGTGACACTTCTGCTGTGCTGCGGTCATCAAGCAAGGCTAAGCCTTCTTCGGTGACTTCACCCAAGAAAATCTTCCAAGCGCATTCTTGAAGCAATTCAGGGTCAACATTCACATCCGCTGGTGTGGCTGGATTTTGAGGCGCATCACCACCACGGCGGTTGCGACGGTTGCGACGCTTCTTGTTCTTGTTACCACCATTGTCTCCACCACCTACAAATTCAGGTGTGGCAAAACCTCCGTTACCATCTTGCTGCTCGCGGTTATTGCGATTGTCACGACGGTCACGATTTTGGTTTTTCTGACGGTTATTGTTGTTGCGGTTGTTGTCGGTTGCTTCTTCCTTCTGCACTGGGGCTTCTGGGGTGGGGAGCACAAATTCCTCCTTGACGATGGCGACAGCTGGCTTCGCAGCAGGTGCTTCGCTTACAGCTTTCTTTGCACGTGGCGCACGCTTGGTTACGGGTTTTTCCGTTGCAGGAGCCTCGCTTGTAGCAGGGGCAGTGGCTGCGGCTTCGGTCTTTGCCTTCGTGGCTCGAGGCTTGCGGGCGGGCTTTGCAGCTGGCTCAGTCGTAGCGATGGCATCGGCTGCGGCCTTTTTAGTCGTGCGTGGAGCGCGCTTTTTAGGAGTTGCAGGCACGGTTGCTTCAGCGTTCGCTTCTTTCGTTTTGGTGCTTACTCGGGCGGCAGACGTCTTGCGCGTCTTAGGTGCGGGCTTTTCAGCAGCTGGTTTTGTTTCTTCGTTTTCCATGTTGATGACTCTATCTGTCATGTTCGGAGTTTGATTGAGGGCGATTTCCATCAATCGACTGCCACGCGCCAATCAGTACGGAATGACCACTCAGCTTTATGGCTGGCGCCATCCAAGGTCTTCCAAGTCACGTGAACAGAAATATTGGGCATATAAATGCTAAAGGGGGGCACCCATTCAACGCGACGGGCGATGGAGTCAACCTTGGCAGGAACCATGCCAAAGCCACTCACGCGCATACGCAGGGTGGAAAAATCAACACCAGCCACTCGCCCCATATCCAAGGAGACCATGGGGAAGTCGCATGCCACAATCGTGTTGGGCGATGGGCTTACAGGGAAGGATGGAAGAGGGGTGCTAGGAGGCAAGGTGCCCGGTTCAAAACCAGTGGAAATCGTCCCCTTGCTCGCCTTGACGCGAAAATCCATAGCGGCATCAAAGATGCTTGAATCATTGCCAAAAATCATGTAGCGACGAATTTGCAAGGGGTCTTCCGTGCTCGTCACCTTGGCAGGAACAACCGTAAAGGCTGCTACATAGCCATGTTGCTGCAAGCAGTCGAGCATATGGGCATTGACAAATCCACCGGGGTAGCAATAAGTTTGAACCTTACCAAAGAGGGACTCCAACTTGCGCTGTGAGCCTGCAATTTCAATCTTGCATTTCTCCTGCATGGCGGCTACGCCCGCATCCAAAGCCTTTTGCCATTCGCTGGGGTATGGGTGGGACTTGGAGTGAGAGCCGACCGTCGCACCGCATGACTGCATCTCCTTGACCATCTTGGGGGAAAGACTCATCCCGCGACCCGATATAAAGTCGGTGTAAAGGAAGAGGGTGAAGGGGTAACCGTATTCCTTGAGGATGGGGAAGGCCTCTGTATAAACGCTGCGCCAACCATCATCCAAGGTGATGAGCACGCATTGCGCGGGGAGTTTACGGACGCCAAATCGCCAATCCAAAAACTCTTGCATACTGATGACGGTCAGCCCAGTCTTTCGGATGTATTCCATCTGTTGGCGGAATTCATCTGTGCGCATCAGCATTTGAGTGACGGGCTCAGTCTTGCTAAAATTGTGGTAACCCAAGACGGCAACGCGCGTGTATTCCCGCTCCACCAAGGGTGCTTGGGGCAAGTCCTTCGAGCCCGAGGGCTTACCCTCAACCGCTTCTAAATCAACAGCTAAAAGCTCATCCGACAAAGGTGCTGGCACATAGGTCTTGGGTGCTGCCTCCGTAGGCGATTGAGCCATGAGAGGAAGTACGGAAGAAAAAAACAGCAGGACGATGGCAAAGAGACCCCTCATCAATGGTGCTAGCTTAACACATATCAGATTCAATTCAAGCTCAAAATTCGTCACGAACGCGCGCTAGGCACGTGCGAAGCAAAAATCAAGCCCGATTCCTTTTCTGACTGTGAATTGCAACATTAAATGCGACAGCTGAATAATTTCTTTCTATTTCAGTTAAGCTGTTCTAGAATGAAAGGTAAAACGTCCATCTAATGATGATGAACATTTCCCTGAAAACATC
>JAWXTZ010000067.1:0-12053 GCA_044433085.1 Akkermansia sp. | reverse complement strand
TGAAAAAAGTAAAAAGAAAAAGAAAAGAAAGAAAAGCAGAGGTGCGAAGCACCGGCAGAGGGTGTACAGAGGGTCGAAGACCCTTTGTTGGGGGTGAGCGCTGCGAAGCAGTGCGAGGGGGTGAAGCCCCCTTAAGCTAGCAGTGGGAACCAGCAGCCAACACGACCAAATGTCCGTGAGGCAAGCCTAACATCGTGCCACACGCCAAGTTCCCACTGCTTTTAGACATCCTTCGTGCGAAGCACGCGAACTTCTTACCGCAGCAAGCGCGTTAGCGGGCACATGATTGGCTGTATTTACAAAATAAAGCGATGCGTAGGATCAAACGGCACGTTTGCGCTAGATGTGCTGGTACACCGCCCCGATGAAGTCCCTGTGCAGGAGGCAAGGGTCATAACGCCCTCAACATGGATCAAACCCAAATCGCATGCCGATTTGAGACGACGAGAGTGAGGGACACCTCCCGAACGGCGACGCGCAGCGGCGTGAGGAGGAACGCTTGTGCGCTTCGCGTTTGCGACGGTAGAAGTTTGCGTGCTTCGCACGGTAGGGTTCTAGAAGCAGTGAGAACTAGGCGGGTAGCACCTGGGCTTGATTTGCTACTCGGACATTTGCTGATTGAGGGGTTAGCTGGTTCTCACTGCAACTAAAGGGGGCTTTTCCTCCTCACGCCGCTACGCGTCGCCGTCTGGGAAGTGTCCCAGACTTTCGTCGTCTCAGCATTGCTCATCCGCAATCTGACCCTCGCACTGCTTCGCAGCGCTCACCCCCAGCAAAGGGTCTTCGACCCTCTGCACACCCTTCGTTTTGCTTCTTTTTTCTTTTACTTTTTCTTACACGCTCAATCCCAGCGATTCATACGCCAGAATCTTGCAATTCTTGAGGTCCATCTTACCCGTCGCCAGCATCGGTATCGCTTCCACTGGCAAAATCTCTCGTGGCACCCAAAGTCGTGGCAGTCCCTGCCCAACCAGATATTCACGTATCTCTCCCAAGGCTTTCGCTAGTTGGCTCGCGTGCACGCTTGAAATCATTACGACGGCTTCCCCCTTCTGCTTATCTGGTACCCCCACGATGGCGATGCGTCGCCCTTCGCTAGGCCCATTTTGCTCGTTGAGCATTTCTTCAACGGCTTGTTCAATGAGTTCATGGGGTACCATTTCTCCACCCACTTTCGAGAATCTGGATCGGCGCCCACCGAGATGCAACATGCCATTCAAATCAACATGCCCCAAATCGCCTGTCTTAAACCAGCCGTCTTGCAAGATTTCTCGGTTGAGTTGCTCTTGCCCAATATAGCCTGCAAAGACGTTGGGTCCTTTAAACCATATCATGCCTTGTTCGCAGAGTGGTAGTTCAACGCTATCGTCATCTGGGTCGGTGATGCGTACGGAGAGTCCGGGTAAGACTTGCCCGACGCTTCCTTCTCCATAGCCTGGCATGTAGTAGGGTTGTTCTGCTGTTCCTTTGTGTGGTGGTAGGTTGTAGGAGCAGCCTGGTGTTGTTTCGGTGAGTCCGTAGGCATCGAGCAGTCGTACGCCACAGCGGTTATAGAATTCGTCGGCCAAGTCGCGTTGTAGTTTCTCGGCCCCGACGAGGAAGCATTTGACGCTGCGGTAGGTGTCTTTATCAGCGCGTCTCAGCATGCTTCTTGCAAAGGTTGGGGTGCTGATGACTAGGTCGCAGTGGTATTTTTCAATGAGTTCGTTGAGGCGTTTCGCATCAAGGGGCGATGGGTAGGTGACCATGTTGAGCCCCAGTAGTGCGGGTGCTAGGGTGGTGACGCTTAGTCCAAGGCTATGGAAGATGGGCAGGCTGCACAGGACGGTGCCGTCTAGTGGTAGTTTGATGCGGCTGAGTAGCTGTGCCAGATTAGAGACGACCATGCTGTTGCGGAAGAGCACGCCTTTGGGGTCACCTGATGAGCCCGATGTGAAGAGGAGTGCAACTTCGTCATCCCCCTTGCGAGAATCGAGTCGGAAGACGCTGTTAATCAGCGACATTGGCGCGACTTTTGCAAAGGCTACCCATGGGGCGATGCCTTTCATTCCCAGTCCTTTGAGGGTTTTGTCTAGGTGAATCAGCGAGTCTTCATGCGGCCATGGGAATTCTGGCAGTTTGTTCATGAAGGCGCGCGCGGTGATGAATTTTTTGATGCCGCTCTGTTCAATAATTCCTTTGAATGCCCCCTCGGATGAGGTAAAGTTGATGTTGACGGGTGAAATCCCCGCGAGGACGCAGGCGTAGTTGGCGATAATCCCCCCCTTACCCGGTGGCAAGATGATGCCCACGCGTGGCTCAGCTACCAGCGATTTGAGTTTGCGCGCCATCGCCATGACGATGCCGAGTAGTTTGGAGTAGGTCAGTTCGGTTTCATCCAAACCATCGACGATGGTGTTATTGGGGTTGCGGCGCATGCCTTCAACAAGCAGTCGTGCAACGGATTTGTAGATGAGGGGGGATTGTTTGAAGCAGTATTCACCAGCCTCCATCCATGATTGGAGCAGGCGGTCGCCCATATGAGGTCCGGATTGCAGTTTGGGGCAGACGTGGATGCGCATGTGGCTATAGTCCCCCTCTGTGTTAAAGAGCTGATGAAGGTTATTGCGGTACATGCCGATAAAGAGTGGCACGGGGGCAATGTGCAGGGCAGAGAGTTGCATCATGAAGGGCATCGGCACGTCACTTGTGGAGCCAATTGGACCATTGGGTACCCCTGGGACGAAGAGGACGTGGTAGCCTTCCTGCCTCATTGCCATGATGCGTTCGCGCAGTTCGCGGCGGTTGGCTTCTCGGAAGTTGAAGCGGATGCTGCGGCGTTTCTTCGCGCGGATGAGTTTCATCATGCGAGGCTCGGGGCAAAGGACATCTTCCACCAAGAACGCGACGTGTTTTGACCCTCCTAAGAGTTTGTATAAAGCATAGAGGGCTTCATAGTTCATTCGATTAGGGATGAAGAAGGAGGGGCTTTGTGGCAGATTGTCCAATCCGCTGATGCTTCGCTTTGACATGACTCATTTTATAATAACAAAGTTGCGTTTAATGTCAATCACGCTTTAGCCATCCTTAACAATTATGCTAGAGTCAAGTCTAGAATTATTGTAGATTATCAACCTGACCCACTAAGTATCAACAATAGAAAAACTTCAGCAAGCCCTAACTATTTTTGTCAGTTAGAGTTTTATTCAAGCTCTAGACCAGTTTAAATATCCCCGTAAAGTCAAATTTATAAGCGCATCTACCTGTAATCTTCTTGACTTTTACCTTAGGGCTGGCATTCTTATAGAAACTCATTTTATGTCTTTTTTCCGTATTTTCTTAAGCTGTTTTTTATTACTGCTCCAGCCCCTGTGTTTGGCGCAGTCTGGGGGCGCAAACGCACGAGGCTCCAATCTTGTCAATGCATCAGCCATCACCAAGTCATTGGGTTCCGCCAAGTGCCAAGGCAATATGATTCTCTTCAGCATCAAAGGGCACCATGTTCTGGGGCTTCTGCATAATCGCTATAAAAAATTGCAGCTCATCTACATCTTCCCCAATGACCCCGAGGCAACTGATAGCAAGACCCAATTAGAACAAGCGGCCAAGGAGGTTCACGCCTTTTTCTTGCCTCGGCAGAACCCCGCACTCATCCACATTCATGAAGATGCCCTCTTTGCCCAGATTAGGGTGGAGGCATCCGCCAGCATCCATTCAAGCACCTATGGTGAATCCACGACAAATTTGGTGTTGCGACTGCTGCGCAGTGTGGGGAACCCCCAGTCATGGCGGGATAATCGCCTCATTTGGCAAATCCCATTTAACAATAATCGCAGCTGTTTGGAACTTGCCCTCGATTTAAGCCAAGCCGATGTACGCACGCTCGACTTTAATCTTCGGGGTAGCAATGGCGGCACCGAGGCCATACTGAACCTAATTGGTGCGCTTACAGGGCTTAATTTCAGAGAGAAAGAAAATACAGCTGAGGGTCGCTCATGGCGTTCTTACACGGGATTTTCCACAGCGCAGATTGTTGCGGCGGCACCCCGAAGCGGCTTTAGTAGGCGCATCACAAATTCAAGCATCTTCCTCGTCAAAAAGGGGAAGCATTTTCGATTAGCAAGCAGTCATATCCTTCAAAACGGCAATAAGGATGAGTCAACATGGGCGCATAGCGATACCCCCGACTATCCCACAGCGCTGGTTGATCTTAGCCCAGAGGTCAAGCCATCCACCACACCTGCCAAAAGCACACCTGAGATTCCTACACCCATCCCACGCATGACACCTAGCATCGCCTTAGAGCAATATATCAACATTCTTACAGGGGACCTCTAGCAATTAGGCATCGCGAGTTTAGGAAGAAAATCGAGTGGAAAATTGTGGTGAGAGAGGCGCAAATATTAAATATTTGCGACGCGAACGCTACAATTTACACCGATTTACGACTAAAGTCGCATGATTGGCGATTGCAGCTGTTTAGCCTTAGCTCAAATACTAATTGCTAGAGGTTCCCTACAGGGGACCTTGCAAAATTAGCACTGAATCAAAGTACAATCCAGAATGATAGCCAATCGTGCGATTTTTGTCGCGAATTGGCACCAATTTGTAGCTTTCGTGTCCCAAATATTTAATATTTGTGCCCCTCAAGCCCCAAATTAGCGCTCAATTCGCTTCCAAAACTCATCACGCCTAATTTTGCAAGGTCCCCTACAGGGCATCGCTAATTGCTGCGAGCATCTGCTGCAGGGGAACGAGTCTTCCCTTGCCAACATCGCCACAGGCGAGGATGCCCGATTCATCCGGCCCGATGATGCGATGCTTGGGACGAGCGGACAAGATGGCTGCATTTTGTTGAGTCGCCACATGATCCCACATATGCCCATTCATTGCAGGGAAAATCAGAACGGGGCAGGTACAGGCAAGATACAGGCTTGTCAGCGCGTTGGGTGCCATGCCGTGCGCCATGCAGGCCATGGTGTTGGCACTAGCGGGCAGCACGCAGAGCAAGTCTGCACGCCCCGCCAGCTCGATATGGACGGGAACCCAAGAGTTGCACTCATCCTCAAAACTGCAAATAACAGGGTTGCGGGAAAGCGTCATCAGGGTTAAAGGTGTCACAAACTGCAAGGCCGTTGGCGTGCAGACACAGTGCACCACATGCCCCTGTTTGACGAGGGCGGAGGCGACATCCGCCGCTTTGTACGCGGCGATGGAGCCCGTCACACCTAAAACGATGGTTGCCATATCAGCAAAATTGAGGATAATTAGGCAGGGTCGATTTCAACAACCATGTTGATTTCTACAGCGACGCCAAGGGGCAAGCTGATGACACCAACAGCCGAGCGAGAGTGCGCAGCCTCGGGACCAAACAAATCAACCAACAAATCAGAGGCTCCGTTAAGCACTTTGGCTTGGTCGGTGAAGTCGTCTGTGCAGTTGACAAAGCCGTTAATGACGACAATTTTGCGGATTTTTTCAAAACCGCCCAGTTCTTGCTCAATGACGGCTAAGCGGTTCAAAATCGCGGCTTGAGCAGCCTTCTGACCATCTTCAATGCTGACATCCTTACCCAGTTTACCGTAGTAGGCCACATCTCCATTGACGGAGATACCACCCGAAAGGTGCAAGTAATTGCCTGTGCGCAAGCATTGAACGTAAGAACCTACAGGAGCGGGGGCGGGGTTGAGTTGAAGCCCTTTTTCTTCTAATACCGATGTGTTTAATTGCATAATTTTAGGGGGCATTCTTGCCCTTATCTGCCTTCATCTTATCGCAAGTGCGGCCTTGGGGCAAGGATAATCAACTAGCACCCAAACACAAAAAAGCCTTGAAGCGTTTAAACTTCAAGGCTTTTTTGGACTCCGACACTTGGGATCGAACCAAGGACCTAATGATTAACAGTCATCCGCTCTGCCGCTGAGCTATGTCGGATTTGCGTTCCCTCGCTTGATTTACTTTCGTTCCTCTTGCTTCGGGGTGCGGAGAGATTATAGCGGCTTCGCATTACTTTTGCAAGCTCTTTTTTTATTTATTTGCATTTTTTTTGATTATTTTTACTCTTTCGGTCTACGGACACACTGTTGACTTGCCTTGCTTGATGCTGAAACTTATGATGGTAGCCATCATGAATCGCGGTTCTCTTTCCTTTTCTCTTTTTGGTGTCCCAATCGAAATTCAGCCTTTCGCTTGGCTTCTGCTCGCTTTTTTGGGTGGTGCTTGTCGCATTAATGATGGGAGTGACCTCATGCCTGTGCTCATTTTCATGGTCGCAGGTATGATTTCGGTGATTGCGCATGAGTTGGGGCACGCGCTGGTTGGTCGCAAGTTGATGGGGGGCTCTCCCTACATTCAAATTGGCGGCATGGGCGGGGTGACGGTCAATGAGAGCATTCGCTACGGCTCGCGTTGGCATTTCTTTGCCATGGTTTTGGGCGGTCCGCTGGCGGGCTTTCTTCCTGCTCTCCTCGCTTTTGTCCTTCTGGTGTTACAGTCGGGCAGTTTTTCGGGTAGTCTTGCCTTTGTGGAATGTACGACCTTCCCCTTCTTTGCCTCGGTTGCGGACTACAATGCGGCTGGTGCTGTCGGTTACAGCCTTTATGATGTGGATGCCGATCAATTCAGTTTGATGTATGATGTCTACACCTCCTTCTTCATGGTGGGGATTTGGTGGACCATCCTCAACCTGCTGCCCATCTTCCCTCTGGATGGGGGTAAACTGCTGGGAACACTGCTGAACAATTTTAAAGTCGCATCCATGGTGGGCATTGTTTTCTCCGCACTCTTTTTGCTCTTTGGGCTCTACTCGGAGTCGGTTTACAATTGCATCATCGCGGCTTACATTGCCTATTTGAATTGGCAACACTTCCAGCAGTTCCGCAGCACCCAAGGATAAGGCTTGATTGATAGCCCACTCTATTGTATGCTTGGTGCATGTCGAGCTGCTTTGGTTCCCTATTTAAAATAAGCACCTGGGGCGAGTCCCATGGTGTTGGTGTTGGTGTTGTTATCGATCATTGCCCCGCGCGGGTCGCCTTGACAGCCGAGATGATTCAGGCGGACTTAGATCGCCGTCGCCCCGGTCAAAGCAGCATCGTGACCCAGCGTCAGGAAGGCGATGTGGTGGAAATCCTCAGCGGTGTGCTTGATGGCATGACCCTTGGTACCCCCATTGCGCTCTCCGTCCGTAACAAAGACCAGCATTCTGCCTCCTATGATGAGATGCAGCATTGCTACCGCCCCTCCCATGCCGATTACTGCTATGATGAGAAGTACGGCATCCGCGCTTGGGCGGGTGGTGGTCGCGCCAGCGCGCGCGAGACGATTGGACGCGTTGCCGCAGGTGCGGTTGCCAAGGCTGTTTTAAAATCCCTTTACCCCGATTTGGAGATTGTCAGTTGGGTGGAGCGCGTGGGTCACCTCAGCTGCCCCCTTACTCCTGCCGAGATTGATGCCGCGACGGTGGAATCCAACATCGCCCGCACAGGTGATGAAGCAACGGCTGAAGCCATGGTATCCCTGATTAAAGAGGTGCGCGCGGCTGGTGACTCCATCGGTGGCGTGGTAGCCTGCACGGTTCGCAATGCCCCCGTCGGCTTGGGAGAACCCGTCTTTGATAAGTTGGAGGCGACCTTAGCCCACGCCATGATGAGCATCCCCGCCTGCAAGGGCTTCGAGTTGGGCTCTGGCTTTGCGGCTGCCAACATGCGCGGTAGCGAGCACAATGACCCCTACTACATGGATGGCAATCGCGTGCGCACCCGCAGCAACTTTAGCGGTGGCGTGCAAGGTGGCATCTCCAATGGGGAAGACATCAACATGCGCCTCGCCTTCAAACCCACAGCAACGCTGATGATTGACCAAGACACGGTCAACGACAAGCATGAGGAGGTGAGCCTGCGCGGCAAGGGTCGCCACGATGCCTGTGTGCTGCCACGTGCCGTGCCAATTGTAGAGGCCATGGCCGCGCTCGTGCTGCTAGACCACGTCTTACTTCAGCGTCGCTTCGCCTGCGGCTTCGCTCCAATTGGGAATTAAAATAAGGCGACCTTAAGGTCGGGGGAGCGAAGCAAGTTCGAGGGTAAAATTAAGAAGCACCGAGCCAACTTAATGACGCGGTGCTTGAATTTTCGCGGTAGTACTGGCTTTGCAGCTATCCACGGGGCGATAGCCCCGCTAATTTTTAATTCCCAATTCCCAATTCCCAATTCCCCATTGTCGCGCAGCGACACCCCAGCGCTTGCATGGCGACAGGGCTCTCCCAATAGGAGGTGTGGCGGATGGCGGTGGCGACGTAGTCCAAGCCTGTGTCAACGGCGTCGATGAGACTATGCCCCTGCGCCAGTTGTGCTGCGATGGCTGAGGACAAGGTGCAGCCTGTGCCGTGGGTGTTGACTCCGTTGATGCGCTCGCGCGTCCATGCGTGGTTTTCGCCATCAATGGGGGCGAGGACATCCACACATTCGCGACCTGCCAAGTGACCGCCTTTGGCCAGCACGGCACAGCCGTAGCGGGTGCAGAGACTGCGCGCTGCGTGCTCTAAGGCGAGGCGAGAACCGATGTGTTCGCCGCCCATCAGGACGCAGAGCTCATCGAGGTTGGGGGTTAGCAATGTCGCTTGGGGGAAGAGGCATTCTTCATAAGCCGCCAAGGCTTGCTGCTGCATGAGCGGCTCGCCCGCTGTGGCAATCATCACAGGGTCGATGACCAAGGGGCCGCTGTAGTCCAGCTCCTCCAAAACACCTGCGACAGCGCGCACGATTTCGGGGGAGTAGAGCATACCTGTCTTGATGGCTGCTACAGGGAAGTTTTGCATGCAAAGGCGTAATTGCTCGGCTACAAAGTCGGGCTCCATGGGGATGATGCTTTGCACCTTCCCTGGCACCTCACTCACCGCGCAGGTGAGGATGGTGAGTGGGTAGCAGCCGAGGGCTGTACCCGTCTTTAAGTCGGCTTGCAGGCCTGCTCCGGCGGAGCAGTCAGAGCCTGCAATGCTCAGCATGACGGCTTGGGACATTAGAGTGTTTGTTCGAGTAGGGATGCGAGACCCAGTAGTTTGGTCTCGGCAAAATGGGGGGCGAGCAGCTGAACCCCGATGGGCAGGCCTTGGGCTTGCGGGCAGGGGATGCTGATGGCTGGCAGACCAGCCAAGTTGGCTGGAATGGTGTAGATGTCCGCTAAGTAGGTTTGTAGCGGGGTGATGCTTTCATCATTAAGCTTGGGTGCTGCGGTTGGCGCAACGGGCCCGATGATGAAGTCCACTTGTTCAAAAGCGGCCTTAAAGTCGGCAGCTACCAGCGCACGCACCTTTTGGGCGCGGGTGTAGTAGGCATCATAAAAGCCGCTGGAGAGCACGTAGGTGCCCAAGATGATTCGGCGCTTGACCTCTGCACCAAAGCCACCTTCGCGGGAGCTGGAGTACAAGTCATCCAAACCTTTGATGCCATCGGCACGGTGTCCGTAGCGGATGCCGTCGAAGCGGGAGAGGTTGGAGGATGCCTCGGCACAGGCGATGATGTAGTAGGTAGAGACGACGGCCTCGCTGTGGGGGAGGGATATTTCAACAATCTCAGCCCCCTGCTCTTGCAGGGCTTTAACCGCGCGTTGCAGGGATTCATTGACCGCTGCATCATTGCCTTCGGTAAGGTATTCCTTGGGCAAACCGACCTTCACGCCAGCCATGGGCTTGTTGAGTAGGGCGGTGAAATCTTCTGTCGCCACCGTGGAGCTGGTGGAGTCCTTGGCATCGTGCCCGCAGAGGGCATTGAGGACGGTTGCGGCATCCTCCACATTTTGGGTGAGGGGTCCAATTTGGTCGAGGGAGGAGGCGAATGCCACCAAACCGTAGCGCGAAACGCGACCATAGGTGGGCTTGAGACCCACAATACCACAGTGCGAGGCTGGCTGGCGGATGGAGCCACCGGTGTCAGACCCCAAGGCGGCAATGGCCATGCCAGCACCGACGGAGGCAGCGGAACCACTGGAGGAACCACCGGGAACGCGTGTGGCGTCAATGGGGTTGGTGGTCACGCCAAAGGAGGAGTTTTCACCGCAGGAGCCCATGGCGAATTCATCCATATTGCAGCGACCAAAGGGAATGGCACCCGCAGCTTGCAGTCGCTCGACCGATGTGGCGTTGTAGGGGGCGACAAAGTTGCCCAGCATTTGGGAGGCGCAGCGGGTGGGTTCACCCAGCTTGCAGATGTTATCTTTAATGGCGATGGGGATACCGCCGAGTGGCAGGCTTAAATCAGCCTTGCTGGCTGCGGCTAAGGCTGAATCGACATCCCATGAGATGAAGGCGTTGACGGTGGGGTTGCTCGCTTCCATTCGGGTGGCGAGCTGCTGCACGAGTTCTGTCGGGGAGATGGCTCCCTTGTTGAGTTCTTGCTTCCAGTGGGTAATGCTTCCAAAAAACATGATATTAAAGTAAGGGGATGGGGCTAAAACTTAGGAGTGGGCGGATTCCACCACCTTGGGGACGCGAATTTGTCCCTCTTGAGCCAAGGGGGCGTTGGACATAGCGGCTGCGTTACTCAAACTGGTCCCTGCTGTATCAGCACGCAGGGCATCCATTGTTGGCAGGGGGTGAGCCATGGGGGCGACACCTTCCACATCCCACTTTTCAAGTTCGGCCACATGCGCCAAGACTTGACTGAGGTCTTGGGTGAAGCGGGCTGTTTCTTCGGGGCTGAGCTCAAGCTTGGCAAGCTTGGCGATGTAAGCAACGTCAATTTGGGGTTCAGACATAATGAAGGTAAAAAAAGTTAGAAATGTATCAACAGGAAAAAGATAAGGCAAATGTCACCAATTAGCAAGTGCAGAGTGCTTCATCAAGCATGATTGACAAGGTACCATACCCCCCAACACACCAAGAGTAGCAAAAAAAGTGGCAGGTGGAAGAAAAAGCCGCGCGCTAGTTCGCTGGCGATGAGCTTGCCGTCCATGCCCTTCTTCTCAACCTCTCCCGGTTTGGATTGAAAGATGGTGGTGTGGTGCATCTTCTTACCCATGAAGTAGGCTTCGTTGAGGTCATTTTCGGCTCGGTCGAGCTTGGGCAAGGCTTCGCGCAGGCGTTCGTTGAGCCCCTCGGTGCTCCATGTTTCTGGTTGCAGGGCCGAGAGGACGCGCAGGTGTTGTTGCAGGCATTCGCGCACGTGCTCCAGCTCGTGGTACTCCCTGTCGATGGAGCCCATCTCCTGCTCGATGCGACGCTGGGCATTGTGGATACTCAGCCCCACTTCGTTGAGCCCCGCGAGAAAGAGAGCCTTTTTCTGATTAACCTGCTCTAACTCGATGCGCTGTTCCTCCCACTGGCGGCGCTGCTGCTCGTAGAATAAGGCCTGTGCCTTGGCGGCCTCCATCTGGTGATCGACATTGGCGGGGCGGTGCAAATCACCATCACCGTACTTGGGGTCGAGCTCCATCTGGCGATAGCGCTCGCTCTCATTCATTCGTGGTGCGGGATTCATCGGAAAAGAGGCACTCCCGCCAGTAGGAACTTGGCAGGAGCTTCTTCAATCTAGGGGTAATCGTCTCGTCCGCCCTTAGCGAACAATGTAAAGATCGGGGTTGCGGGGAGTTTCTGGCTCGCGCTCGCAGGCAGGCAACATGTTGTTAAGCGTGCGTTTTTGGATGGTTTGCTTCATCCCCTTATCATTTTCTGTCGTAAGCTTCTTAGCTTCTTCAATCGCCTTGTTGCGATCGGTTTCAGCCTGAGACTTGGCTTCTTCATGAATCTTCAAGCTGGCAGCTTGCGTAGGGGTCGCAATTGTCTTCAGGGTGGCGGGGGAAATATCTTTAACCGACACAGCGGGGGCAGCGGAGAGGAGAGTCGCACTGGCTGCAAAAATCAAGAGGGTAGAAATGGGAGAAGTTTTCATAATATGACTGCTCATCATTATAGCTCTACACCCCACCATGTCAAGGTGTTTTTTATCATCCACCCCAAATAGTGTTACTATTCACGGCCATTTTGACCACAGGAGTAAAGATGACTTCGAAACCTAGTAAAAATGTGTTGCCCAAATTCATATATAACACATTAAAAAAGAGTTGATTTTCTTTTAATTTTT
>JAWXTZ010000066.1:0-12082 GCA_044433085.1 Akkermansia sp. | reverse complement strand
AGTCGGGGTGTTCTAAGGTGTAGAGCTCGCGTGGGATGCGAACGGGGGAGCTGGTGCGGGTCTCGCAGCCGATGAGCAGGGCATCCTCCCCCGCGAAGCCGCGAAGCTTTGTGTTGAAGAATTGTAGCCCCGCCTTCATGCGCTCGCTGACCATGCTGGGCAGCAGGTCATTCAAATCGCAGCTTGTTAAACCAGGTTTGTAGGTCGTTGCTGGCAAGTCATGGCTCACCTTAGCTGCGAGGAAGTCGAGCACGCGCTGGGCTGGGGCCTTTTGCACCCCACCACCGGCTTGAGAGCTAGCGACCTCCAAGGCCTTTTGGTAGGCGATGCCTGAAAGCACGCCATGCTCTTGCTCATAGATGGCTGTATCCTCGGGCTCGACACTGACCACAAAGCCCGAGTTGGCAAAGGGGGAATTGCGTCGGCTTAAGCTCATGCCGTTGACGACAACTTCATCATTCTCTGTCGCTGCGGGGACGATGTGACCACCGGGGCACATGCAGAAGCTATGGACCCCCCTGCCCTCAATCTTGGTGGCTAAGGTGTAGCGGGCGGCTGGCAGCTCCTCGGGGCGGCTTTCGCCCGTGCGCAGGTGGTATTGGGCGGCATCAATCAAGGATTGGGGGTGTTCGATACGAACCCCCACGGCAAAGGATTTGCGCTCCAGCAACAAGCCCTCGGCATGCAGCATGTGGTAGATGTCGCGCGCGCTGTGGCCTGTTGCCAGAATGACGGCATCCCCCAAGTACTCGCTGCCATCAGCACAGCTTACACCTTGAATGCGCTTTTGGTCAAGGCTGCGGACAATGCCCGTGACCTTGGTGCTAAAATGCACCTCACCCCCTGCGGCACGAATGCTATCGCGCATGGATTCCACAATGCGGGGCAGTTTGTTGGAGCCAATGTGCGGGTGGGCATCTGTCAAAATGTTACGGGGGGCACCATGGGCGACAAAACGCTCGTAGACCTCCTGCACGGGGCCGCGCTTCGTGCTGCGGGTGTACAACTTACCATCGGAAAAGGTGCCTGCACCGCCTTCGCCAAAGCAATAGTTGCTCTCGTGGTCAATGATGCCCTTCAAGTTGATGGGGCTGAGGTCAAAGTGGCGCTCCTTGACGCACTTACCGCGCTCCAAAACAATGGGTTTGGCACCCCTGCGCAGGCAGCGCAGTGCCGCAAAGAGACCCGCAGGTCCACTGCCCACAATGATGATGCGTGGGGCATTGGCGGGGACGGTGGGGTAGTCAATGAGGGGCAAGTGCTCCTCGGGCAATGCCTCATCCAGCGCGACCAAGTAGCGCAGCTGCTTGCAGATGGGGCGACGGCGGGCGTCAATACTCTCCTTCAGGAGACGATAGCTGACAATGCGGCTGGGTGAAACACCCAACTTTTGAGCAATTGCCTTGCGTTGATGCTGCGGAGTGCCCGCCTTCTTGAGGGGCAAATGGATATCGGCTTCGGTAATCATGGGCGGGCTATCTTAAACAAGTCCTTGTTGCATGCACATGGCAGGGGCATCTTCGCCCGTGCTACCCACCACAACTGCAGGAACCCCCGCCACCGTTGTGTGAGCCGCGACATCCATCAACACAACCGAGGAAGCCGCAACCTTGGCGCATTCCCCAATCTCGACACGACCTAAAATCTTAGCACCAGCCCCCAGCATCACGCCACTGCGCACGATGGGGTGGCGATTGCCAGTCTCCTTACCCGTACCACCAAGGGTCACGGCATGAAGCATGGAGACGCAGTTTTCAATAATACTCGTTTCCCCCACCACAATACCAGTGCCATGGTCCAGCATAATGCCACAGCCAATGCGGGCAGCGGGGTGAATATCGACACCAAAGACCTCGCTACCAATGCTTTGGAAGAGCAAGGCCATCAGGTAGCGACCCTGATTCCATAAAATATGGGAAACGCGGTAGGTCGCTAAGGCATGAAATCCCTTGAAAAAAAGCAGGGGCTCTAACATGCAAGTGCAAGCCGCATCACGGCTGAAGCAGGCATGCAAATCCGTCGCAATACAATCCACCACTTGGGGGTTGTCGCGCAGCAGGGCGCGGATGAGCGGTTCTAGCTCATCGCGGGACATGTCACGTCGGGAAAGCTTGCGGGACAGGCGCGCGGCCACCGACTCCGCCAAATTATTGCGCGTGCACACCACATCCTCCAACATACCAGCCAACTTGGGCTCGGCAGAGATGGACTCATGGGCACGCTGAACCAGCACCCCCCAAACATACTCGCTGATTCCCTCCTGCTGAGGTAACATGTATTCTTCTCGGTAGGACATAAACAATTAAATTTGGGGACCTTGGGCACGCAACATCGCATCGAGACGAGCTATCATCTCCGCCAGCGCCTTGCGGGCAGTACTTGCGGGCAACTTCGTCAACAGAGACAGTGCCTCATCATTGCAGGCGCAGCCCTCGGCAATCGTTGCCCGGAGAGCCTGATCAAAACCAATCGAATTTCGGATGCGGGAGAAATCAATCGCCTCCTTATCCGCAATACACTGCTTCACATAAGTGGCAACAGACTCATCATCAGACTCCATCAAAAGGAAGATAGGCAGGGTCAACTTACCCTTCTCGGCATCCGTCCCCAGCGTCTTACCAGCAGCTGCATCCAGCCCGCTGATATCCAGACAATCATCATAAATTTGGTAAGAGACACCCAACAAATCGCCCATGCGGTGCAAATCGGCAATTTGCTCGTCGGGCAGCCCTTGCAAGCGACCAGCACCCTCCATCGCAGCAGAGAAGAGAGTCGCCGTCTTCATGCGAATCAAGCGGTAATAATCCTCGCGAGACATCTTGACATCCCAAAGGCGGGTCGATTGCTCCACCTCCCCTTGGCAAAGGTCGCGCACGACCATCGCCATGCGAGAGCCAAAGTCATCATCACCCAGCTTGGCACCCATCAGCATAGCTTGAGAGAACAAAACATCACCCAACAGCACCGCCAAATTATTACCCCACAGCGCATTGGCGGTTGGGATATCACGACGCGTATCAGCCTTATCCAGCACATCATCGTGAACGAGGGAGGCCATGTGAATCATCTCCAAAATCGCAGCATACTTACGATGCTCGGGCTTAATACCACCCGTAGCAGCCGCAGTGAGCAACACCAAACCGGGGCGAAGCATCTTACCCTGCCCCTTGCAGACCTGACGCATGTAAGGAATGACAGCGGGGGTGAAACAGCTGACTTGCTCTTCAATGAGCTTGCGAATCTGCTGCAATTCTTGCTCGACAAGCTGCATATGGGCACGCTTGTTGGGCAACTTAGAAAGGAAGGGTAAGTTCATAACGATGAATGGTGGTAGCGGCTTGGGCTACAGACCGGTGGGATGTACGCTGATTGTATCAGGGCAGCGCATGAAATTCAATGCTTTTCTGCTGCGAAGTAAGCAGCACTGCTAGCGTCTAGCAAGCAAGCCCAAGCGCGCCAGCCTTGCGCAAGCGCAGATAAAAGCAAGTCACAGCGCCCGCAATCTGCTATCATATCATGCATGGGATTTACAACTCTAGTTAGTTTAGGTGCGACCATAGCATCAACCGCCATTAAGACAAGCTCCTCCATGGAGCAGAGCAAGGCACTTGGTAACATGGCCACGCAACAGCAGGAATCGGGCGAGGAACAAAAAGAACTCCTCATCGACAACGCACTTGCCAATAATACGCGCGCCAAGAAAAACATGCAGAACGAACTGGCGGACGCCCGATTGGATGCCGCCAAGTCAAACCTTGCCCCCACGGGCTCTGCCTACATGCGCGAGGTATCCATGGCTACACGCCTGCAGGATGAAATCACGCATACAACCGACCGCAGCTTGCAAGATGCCAATCTGGTCTATGAACAGGCGCTCTTTGATGCGCAAAGCACCAGACTCAAATCCCAAGCGGCGAAGACGGATGCATGGAGCAGCCTTTTCGAGGGCTTGGGCTCCATGGCAAACACCATCAACAATTCTTCTAAGGTAAAGTAAGGGCACCCCCATTGCAAATATGGCGCAACCCAATTGGGTTGCGCCATATGTGATTTTAGCGGTCTTGCGACTTAGCTTTCTTCGCTGTAGTCGATGGAGGCCAAGGCCTTGTACAATCTCCAGCGACGCTTGATGTCGTTTTCTTCCAAGTCGAGCAGACGTTCGAAGTTGTCTGGGTTGTTCTTGGCGAGCAAGCGGAAGCGGTTTTCGGCAAGCAGGGCTTCGCGAACGGCCTTCTTAGGTGCACGGCTCTTGATGACCAGAGGATTCTTACCTTGTGCGGCAAGATCTGGGTTGAAGTTGTAGAGCAACCAGCGACCGCAGTCAACAGCATCCTTTTGGTGTTGCAGACCATTGGCCATGTTGATACCGTGGCTGATGCAGTGGCTGTAGGCGATGACCAAGGCGGGACCATCATAGGCTTCTGCTTCCATCAAGGTCTTGAGGGTGTGCTCATCATTGGAGCCCAGAGCCACCGAACCAACGTAGATGTTGCCGTAGGTCATGGCGATGTAGCCAAGGTCCTTCTTAGCTTGGTCCTTACCAGCGGTAGCGAACTTTGCAACGGCACCACGTGGGGTGGACTTGGAGCATTGACCACCGGTGTTGGAGTACACTTCGGTGTCCAGAACCATGATCTTGATGTTGCGACCTGTTGCGAGTACGTGGTCAAGACCACCGTAACCGATGTCGTAGGCCCAGCCGTCACCACCGAGAATCCAGACGGACTTACGGACGAGGTAGTTGGCATTGGCTTTGACCAAGGCGAGTTCTGGGCAGCTGCCACAGGCGGCCTTGAGCTCTTCGACAGAGGCGCGTTGAACGTTGATTTCTGCTTCTGTCTTTTGTGGGTTGCTGTTAAGGGCTTCCACAAGGGCGGCATCAAGCTTGTCAGCGGCTGCGTTGAGGAGTTCGAAGGCGTACTCTCGCTTCTTGTCGATGGAGACGCGGAAGCCGAGACCGAATTGCGCGTTATCTTCAAAGAGGCTGTTGCACCATGCTGGACCGCGACCGTTGGAGTCATGTGCCCAAGGTGTGGTTGGCAGGTTACCACCGTAAATGGAGGAGCAACCCGTTGCATTAGCGACGACGAGGCGGTTACCGAAGAGCTGGCTGAGCAGCTTGACGTATGGGGTTTCACCGCAACCTGCGCAAGCGCCAGAGTATTCGAAGAGTGGGCGGAGGAACTGAGCGTCCTTCACCTTGTCGTTCAAGGCCAATTCACGGTCAACGTCAGGCAGGGTTTCAAAGAAGTCCCAGTTCTTCGCTTCGCGTTCAAGGCATTCTTCGGCAGATGTCATGACCAAGGAGCCCGTTGGGCAAACATTGGTGCAGAGGGTACAACCCGTACAGTCGGATGCGGACACTTGGATGATGAACTTCTTACCATTCCAGACCTTGTGCATTGGCTTGGCATCCATGCTTTGGAAGGACTCAGGAGCACCTTCAAGGTTGCATGGGTCTGTCATTTGGGAGCGGATGGCTGCGTGTGGGCAAACCATGGTGCACTTACCACATTGAATGCACTTATCGGTGACCCAGACGGGGATGTCGAGGGCGAGGTCGCGCTTTTCAAACTTGGTTGTTCCGCTTGGGAAGGTACCGTCGCATGGCATTTCAGAGACCTTGACGCTGTTACCTTCACCCACTTCCAAACGGCCGAGGACGTTCTTCACGAAGTCAGGTGCGTGGTCTGGCAATGCGGGCTTGATGGCGTGACCTGTAACCGTCTTACCAGCTGTTGGGACAGCGTAGAGATTTTCGAGGGTAGCATCAACAGCAGCGATGTTCTTTGCAACAACTTCGTCACCCTTCTTGCCGTAGGTCTTCTTAATGGCGGTCTTGATGTAGCCAATAGCTTCATCAGCGGGGATGACGTTAGCAAGCTTGAAGAAGCAAGTTTGCATAATCATGTTGATGCGACCACCCATGCCTGTTGCCTTGGCGACCTTGAAGGCGTCAATGCAGTAGACGGTGATGTTCTTGTCGATGATTTGTTGCTGCATGCGTGCAGGCAAGGTATCCCACACCTCTTCTGGGGCAAAGTGGGTGTTCATCAAGAAGGTTGCGTTTGGTGCAGCATTCTTCAAGAAGTCATAGATGTTCAGCAAGCTAGGTTGGTGAAGTGCCAAGAAGTTAGCGCTGGTGATGGTGTAGGTGCTGTGGATGGGGTTAGGGCCAAAGCGCAAGTGCGATGTGGTGGCGGAACCCGACTTCTTGGAGTCGTATTCAAAGTAACCTTGGACGTAAAGATTGGTGTTGTAACCGATAATCTTAATGGCATCCTTATTTGCACCGACGGTACCGTCGGAACCGAGGCCGAAGAACATGCAGCGTGTTACGTCGTCAGCTTCTGTGCTGAAGCTTGGATCGTAGCTGATGGAAAGACCCGTGATGTCATCATCGATACCAACGGTGAAGTTGGTCATGGGGACATCCTTCTTCAATTCATCAAAGATACCCTTGACCATGGCAGGGGTGAACTCCTTGGAGCCAAGACCATAGCGACCACCAACGACCTTAGGCATGGCGAATGGAAGCGTACCCTTGACAAGTGCGTCGGAGAGGGTTTGGATGACATCTTGAAGGAGAGGTTCACCTTGGGAACCTGGTTCCTTGGTGCGGTCGAGGACAGCAATCTTTTCAACCGTCTTTGGAAGAGCAGCAATCACGTCTTCGGCTGGGAATGGACGGTAGAGGCGAATCTTGAGAACACCGATGTCTTCCTTGAGGGCCTTAACGGTTTCCAAGCAAGCTTCGGCACCAGAGCCCATGAGGATGATGACGCGCTTGGCTTCTGGGTTGCCAATGTATTCCACCAAGTCGTAGTAGCGACCAGTCAAGTCACCAAACTTCTTCATGGTAGACTTGATGATGGCGGGGATGGCGTTGTAGAACTTGTTGACCGTTTCGCGGCCTTGGAAGTAAACGTCAGGGTTTTGAGCAGTACCGCGGATGACGGGAGCATCTGGGGTCAGGGCGCGACCATGGAAGTCGGCCACCCATTGGGGGTCGATGAGGCCATTGAGGGTATCATCGGTGATGTCAGCAATCTTACCTACTTCGTGGGAGGTGCGGAAGCCGTCAAAGAAATTCATGATAGGCACGCGGCTTTCAAGCGTAGCTGCGTGAGAGATGGCGGCCATATCGGGGGCTTCTTGAGTGGAAGCACCGCAGAGCATGGCAAAACCTGTGGAGCGGCAGCACATCACGTCGCTGTGGTCACCAAAGATGGAGAGACCTTGAGCAGCGAGGGAGCGAGCGGTCACGTGGAAGACGCAGGGGCTTAATTCACCAGCAATCTTAAACATGTTGGGAATCATCAACAAAAGACCTTGGGAGGCCGTGAATGTTGTTGCCATCGAACCTGTTTGCAAGGCACCGTGAACGGCACCAGCAGCGCCGGCTTCACTCTCCATCTCAACGATGGATGGAATGGTTCCCCAAAGGTTCTTACGGTTTACCGCCACCCAGCTTTCCGCCGACTCACCCATAGGAGACGAGGGGGTAATGGGATAAATGGCGGCAACTTCGGAACAACGATATGCCACGGAAGCTACGGCTTCGTTGGCGTCTACTGTGCTGTATGTGGTGTTCATGGTCAGTGTGTTGAAATGTTTGATAGAGGAGCGAAAGATATTTTTCACCCTATCGGGATACCCTTATCCTACACCTGTATGGCTAGAATATCAACATAAAAGGGAGTGCGCCTGTGTTTTTTTTGGAATTTTACTAAAGCTTTAAGAGTTAGCTTAAACAAACTTTCTAATCTTCTAACAAGCTCAGCAAAGAGCCCGCTCGCCCATACCGATGGGGGACCCAATCTATAAGTTATTTATATAGATTGATTTCATCTTCCTGCTGCCCCTATAGTAGACCCGTCAGGCAGGCCCATCGGGCTACAAACTGATAAAAAAACAACAAGCAAGAATAAGACAATGAAATCATTACAGACAAGCGCTCTAGCATTACTCTCCCTTACCGTGCTGAGCACTTTCAGCCAAGCAGGGGAAGAAATCATCATCATTGAACCCATCAGCTACGCGAGCAAGCCAGCGGAACCAAGCCCATGGTGGATGGAAGCAACAGGCTTTTATGGCTTTGCGCAAAGCAAACTCTTCAAAGCAAGTTCAGCTGCGCAAGCGGGGCATGTGGACATCATCGGGGGGGACTTGACACTGGGGCAAAACATTGCAAGCTGCGGCATAGGAGGAACGCATGCGTGGGACATACGCTTTGGGTATGGGTACGGCAGCAACTGGAACAGCAATGGGTATGCGGCAATAGATGGCGAGTTGTACCATGAAAAAGCGCGAGTGAACCGCTTTTATTTAATGCCGGGGTACCGATATAGCGCGGCACTTGGTGATTCATGGGGCATGTTTTTGGGGGTGAATCTGGGGGTAGACAATGCGAGTATCAAATCGGACATGACGAATGGTGGGGGGGATTTGCATGCGCACCAATCTGAGTGGGGATTTGTTTACTCGGCGGAAATTGGATTAAAGTACCAAATGAGCAAGAGCTGGTATATGACACTGGCGTATGAATTTCAGGGGAGCACGGCAAGTCCGAAGCTGAGCTACGAGGGTAACGAGATGGAGACGCGTGACCAGTATTACCACACGGTGCGACTGGGGATGGGGTGGGATTTTTGAGAAGTGGGGCGGTAGCAGTAAAATAGGCACCTACGATGCGCAGCATCGTGAGCGGGTCTGGGTGCGCGCACCCAGTGGGGTCAAGGGGCGAAGCCCCTGCCGTCGGAGACGCCCGTCGGCGAGACGCCCGTCGGCGAGACGCCCGTCGGCGAGACGCCCGTCGGCGAGACACTTTGCGGCTAAGCAAAGTGAGACAACGAAAGTGAGGGGCACTCCCCGAACGGTGCTGCGTAGCAGCATGAGGCGGACATGCAAAGGATGCGCAGCATCCTTTGCAGTCGCCCAACTGACCCTCCCCAGTCAGCAGCAAATGTCCGCGTAGCAAACCAAGCATCACGCCACCCGCCCAGTTGATTCGGCACCGCCTCACGGCGCCTCACCCCTTCGGGGCACGTCGCTTCGCTCCTGTCCAAACAGCCTTACAGCCATCGGCAGTTTTGGGCGACTGCCTCCGGCAGCTCTGCCGAGGGCTTGGGCTTTGCCCAAACCCAGCAGGGTTTCACCCTGCACCCACCAAAGGGCTTTCGTTGTCATGCTGCTACGCAGCACCGTTCGGGAAGTGTCCCTCACTTTCCGCCTCTCAGCATAGCTCATCCGCAATCTGACTTTGGAAACCATTCACGATGCTTCGCATCGTAGCGGCATACCCCCCCTTACGTATAATCCCGCTTCCCAAAAATTGCACTCCCCACACGCACCACCGTCGCGCCCTCCGCTATCGCCACCGAAAAATCCGAACTCATCCCCATCGATAACACCGGCAATGGCAGTGGCCCCCGCTCACGCAACGCCCCCGCCAACTCCCGCAAACGCGCAAAGGCAAAACGCACCTCCTCCGCACATTCCTGAATCGCCGGTATACACATCAAGCCCTCAATCTTTACATGTGGTAAGCCCGTCAGCACCCCCCACTGTTCCAAAATCAACTCAGGACTAAAGCCATGCTTGCTCGCTTCCCCATCCACATTAACCTCCAACAAAATTGCAGGCTCACACCCCTCTTCCCCCGCAATCCGCGAAATCGTTTCCGCCAGTCGCAGTGAGTCCACCGCCTGAATCAATTCAAATTTCATCTGCAGTGCCTTACGCACTTTGTTTCGCTGCAAGGGTCCAATCAAATGCCAGCGGCAATCCCCCGGCATCTGTGGGATTTTTTCCATCGCTTCCTGCAATCTATTTTCCCCAAAAAGTCGCTGTCCCTGCTCATAGGCCTGCATGATGTCCGTCACAGGAAAGGTCTTACTCACCGCCAACAACTCCACCGAATCAGCCTCGCGTCCAGCCCCCTCAGCGGCTTGCGCAATGGCTCCACGAATCTCTTCTAATTGTACAGGTATGTGCATGATTCCATCATAGTCCATCCCCCACCATAAATCGACAAAAAAAGTGCGGCACCAGTAAAACCAGTGACGCACTTTTTGATTCTTATCAGTTCAACTTATTAGAAGCTGTAACGGTAGCCAAGGTTGGCGTTAAAGTCGCTATACTTGGTGCTGACTTCGTAGTTAACATTGCAGTATACCGAGGAACCCTTAGCGCTTACTGGAATGCTTACACCAGCTCCCAGTTGGAAGGCTGCTGGGCTTGGAGAAGCACCATCAATGCGGCTGATTGTGCCTGGGTTGCTAGCAAAGCTGACATCGGCCGTGCTGCTTTGGTTACCTACGTTGGTGACAAGCATTGCTCGTGCACCCAGCATGACGTCGCGGTTAAAGACTTTTTGACCTACGAATTGCTCGTATTGAGCACCAAAGCCTAAGCTAAGGTAGGTGTTATCTTGTGAACCGATTCTCAAAGCGGCATCTGTTCCTGTTTCAGTATAGCCACTGATGTGGTTATTGATCAAGGATGCATTGAAGATTGGGCTGATTGCCTTGGTCTTGCTTTCGTTGAGGTCGAAGCGGTAGGCGAGCTCATAACCTAAGCCGTAGCCGATGCCATTTGTATCACCACTAGATTTGTAGCTATTGCCATCAAAGCTTACCGTACGATCAAATCCAATGCTGGAGAGACCGAGCGAGCCAACGAAGGAGTGTGACCAGCTACCCACACCATAGCGAGCATAGAGGCTCAGGTAGTAGGTGTTCATGTCACCATTGCCGTAGTCAGCTACGTTGCTGTCCAAGTCACCAAACATGCTGGTGAAGGCTGCACCAACAACCATGTTCTTGCTGATGGCTCCGTCAGCACCTACGCTGGCACCCCATGCGTCGTACTTATGACCAGAGAAGTAGTTACCTTCATGCTCCAAATCACTGAAGAAGGATTCCGCTTGAATCCAAGCTTGGAAACCAGGCTTACCATCAACCATTCCAAGCGCGCGGCTTTGGGCGCGGTTGTAGAGGTTGCTGACTTGGTTGGTCATGCCAGCCAATGCTGCGGAGTTGATGGCGGTTACAGAGGCACCTGCAATGGCTGCTGCCGTGCGGTTAGCAGAGGCAGAGTCGCTGGTGGCTTTGTAGTTGTCCATGCTGTCCATGATGCTGGCCAAATCCTTTTGGGCGCCTGTGTCCTTGAAGTTCTTTTGTGGGTTGAGCTCAATGAGGGCGTCACCGATGATGGCGAGACCATCTGCACCATTGCCCTTACCAAGCAAGCTGCCGTAGGTGTTGCGGTTCAGGGTACCAACGATGGTGTTACCCACAACCTTAACGTCCTTGAAGTACTTTTCGTACACGGTGCTCTCAAAGTTCAGGACGACATCAGCATCAACTGTTGCACCTTCGGAGAAGGTGACGAGGACGTTGGTGTCGCTTTGCAACTTGGCAACGTCAATAATTTGGTCCTTGTAGCTGTTTGGATCAGCAGCAATGTTAACCGTGGTGTTGCCTGTGAGGTTGAATGCAGCACCCTTGGTGACGACAAAACCTGTACCAGCGTTGATGCCCTTGTCCAATGCGTCTTGTGCGATGGTGAAGTTCAATTCACCAGCATTGATGCGAGATACTTCGGCAACATTCATGCTTGCACCCATGGTACCAAGGTTTACGGTGCCTTGGCTGTTGATGCTGGTAACAGCACCACCACTGGCATTGTTGATTGTGGTAACTGTGTTAGCTGCTGCTGTCAAAGCAAGTCCTGCGCCTTGTTCCAATGTTGCATTGGTACCTGCGGTCATGGCCAGTGCAACACCGCCATTGTAGGTACCAGCGTAGCTGTTGGCAACAGCAGGGTCAGCACTATCAAGGGTAATAACACCTTGGATGTTGGATGCAGCGTCACCTGTGATTTGGTCGAGGGTGATGGCACTTGTCGCATCTGTTGCTGCGTCAAAGCTACCCTTCAGGTGGCCGATGTCAGCGCTGGAACCATCGCTAAGTGCAATGCTACCAATCGTAGCGTCGCCAGCAACGGCAAGTGTGCTGTTGGCCATATCGACTGCGGTTGCTTCATTGCTGAGGCTAGCCATGCTTGCATTACTGCGGGT
>JAWXTZ010000065.1:0-12113 GCA_044433085.1 Akkermansia sp. | reverse complement strand
AGCTCTGTTTCACGGGAGTCGATGCTGTCTTGCGGGATGGGATGGTGCGTTTTTTTTGGGCTGATGGGCTGTGCCGCTGGTACAGGGTAGGGCGCTTGGATGGGCAGTTGTTGCTGGTGCTCCCGCTCGCTGGGGTGCAGGGGTCTGAGTCGTAGCGCGCTGCTGGCTGGGGCTACTGGGGCTGCTGCGGGGGTGGGGCTAGCGGTGTTTGCTTGGTGGCGGGGCTGGGGGATACCTAGCGTTGGGGGTGTTGAGCTGCTAGTTTGTTGCTGCTTGGCGTAGTTGCGCAGGCTGGCGGCGATGGCGTCCATAATGGCGGTGCAGACGTCGGCGATGCGTCGGAATCGCACTTCTTTTTTGGCGGGG
This sequence comes from Akkermansia sp., assembly GCA_044433085.1. Taxonomy (GTDB): domain Bacteria; phylum Verrucomicrobiota; class Verrucomicrobiia; order Verrucomicrobiales; family Akkermansiaceae; genus Akkermansia. The sequence goes on along the minus strand of JAWXTZ010000065.1, from coordinate 11,747 downwards.
TGGACGTTGATATCTACCAATCCGGGCTCAACTTGTAGGTAGAGGAAGAGGGCGGGGTGCAGCCCTGTGGGCAGCCCACCATAGCCATCTCTTACGGCTCGTAGGACCATTTTGTCTTCAATGGGGCGACCGTTGAGGAAGATGTATTGCATTTTGCGGTTGCGCTTGGCTTCGGCCAGTGGCATGAGGTAGCCGCTGACGCTGACGCCAGGTGCTTCACCGGGGCTCATTTGAATGAGTTTTTGCGCGATGTCTCGCCCTTTGAGTTCTGCGATGCGTTGGCGCAGGTCTTTGGTGGCGGCGGTATCAAGTTCGTTGGTTCCGTCGATGGTGAGGACGAATCGGATTTGCGGGTAGCAGAGGGCGTGGAGGCTGACTTGGTGTTGGATGTGGGCGGCTTCGGTCTCTGCACTTTTTAGGAATTTGCGCCTGACGGGGGTGTTGTAGAAGAGTTCTCGTACTTCGATGACGGTGCCGCGTGCGCAGCCTGCACTTTGGGGCTCTTGGGCGATGCCGGCATCGACGCGCAGCAGGGTTCCTTCGATATCTTGTTCTCGGCGGGTGAGGATGCTGAAGTGGGAGACCGAGGCGATGCTGGGGATAGCCTCGCCACGAAAGCCCATCTGTTGGATGTTGAAGAGGTCTTCGAAGCTGCGTAGTTTGCTGGTGGCGTGGCGCAGCAGCGACATGCTGGCGTCCTGTCGGCTCATGCCACAGCCGTCGTCGGTGACGCGCATGAGCAGGGAGCCTCCGCGTTGAATTTCAACCCGAATGGTGCGCGCACCCGCGTCAATGGAGTTTTCGACCAGTTCTTTGATGACGGATGCAGGGCGTTCGACAACCTCCCCCGCAGCAACTTGGCTGGCGAGGACATTGTCCATGAGTTGAATGCTTTGTTGGCTCTGTTCCATCTGCCATTATCCTAGCACAGACGACGCGCGATTTCAAATAGCAAAGCTTTAAAAAATTGGGAATGGGGAATTGGGAATGGGGAATTAAAATAGAGTGCCCTAACGGGCAGAGGGTGCAAAGCAAGTTCATCGGCTCATTTGCTTTGCCCCCTATCATCGGGCGATAGCCCGCTAATTTTTAATTCCCAATTCCCAATTCCCAATTCCCAATTTTCAAATACGCTTGCTATCACGTTTTCATTGTGTTAGGCTATTACAACTGTTTTTTATGAGTAAGTCGTCTTCCAATCCCATCGTTAAGTATTTTTCGGAGTTTGCTGTGTTGCGTGATTGCGGTCGCGATTTTTGGTACACCAATTTTATTCAGTTTTTTGAGGGCTTGGGCTACTTTTCGCTCATCCATGTGCTGACCCTCTTTTTGGGTAAGTACTGTGGGTTTACGGATTCCAACTCGACCTTCTGGGTGGGGATGTACACGCTCTTCCTATCCATGTTTGTGATGGCTGTGGGTACGATTTGCGATATTATCGGCCTCAAGCGCACTTATACGATTGGTTTTGCCATTTTGGTGAGTGGGCGCGTCATCATGGGCATTGGGACGGATGTGGGTATGGATGTCTTGGGTCTTACGCAGGCGGCCTCCGCCAATATTGTCATTGCGGGGCTTGTCATCATGGCCTTTGGGACGGCCTTTATGAGTCCCTGTATTTCGACCTCCATTCGCCGCTTTACCACCTTGCGCTCCCGCGCGACGGGCTTTAATTTTTATTATCTCTTCATGAACATTGCCGCCATCATGGCGGGTATTGCCATGGTTGACCCGCTGCGCGAGGTCTTTGGCGATACCAATGGCTTGAGCTGGATTGTCAATGTGGGCACCTGCTGCTATGCCATTGCCTTTATCTTCACCCGCCTCATCAATGAGAATTACTACGCCGTGCCCGAGGAGCGCATGCCACCCGATGCCGCTTCCAAGCGCAGCCCCTTGGCTTTGATTGCGGAGGTCATTAAGGAAAAGACCTTCCAAAAGCTGCTGCTCTTCCTCTTCCTGACGCTGGGGGTTCGCTTGGTCTTTACCCTGCAATTCCTCGTGATGCCGCAGTACTACACCCGCACCGTGGGAGAGGATTTTAGCCTCGGGCTCATCCAGTCGGTCAACCCCGCTATCATCGTGCTGGGGCTCATTGCCATCATCCCGATTCTGAACCGTTTTAGCACGGTGAATTTGATGATTTCGGGCATGTCGATTTCAGCCTTCTCGCTGGTCTTCATGGCGATTCCGGCCGAGTGGTATTTCATTTTACCTGGCATTGACACGCTGGCACAGGCCTACTTCATCGCGATTGTCATTCAAATCATCGTCTTTGCCTTTGGCGAGTTGCTGTTCAACCCCCGATTTTATGAGTACGTGGCGCGTGTTGCACCCAAAGATAAGGTGGCATCCTACATGTCACTTTCAGGTCTGCCCATGTTTATCGCCAAGCCCATCAATGGTGTTTTGGGAGGCTTGATGGTCTCCTACCTTTGCTACAATGGCATTTCGCTTAAGATGGACACCGAGCAGGTGGGCTTCTTTGGTTCGCCCGAGTTCATGTGGCTCATCTATTTAGGCATGGCGGTCATCTCCCCCATTGCCATCATCGCGACGCGTCGCATGTTTACCACGGCTGACCAAGAACACCAGCTGAAACCTGAAGAAGAACAAGCTTAACTTTAACTATTACTTATTATCATGTCGGAAGAAACAAAATTAAAACATAACTGGGGCATCATCATTGGTGATATGCTTAAGCTGATGTGCATTGTCGGCTTGGTCGGCGTCGTCTGCAAGTTTGGGATTGCCATGTTCGAGCGTGTCAGCCCTAGCGAGGACTTGATTTCCATCGTCAATAAAAACAACATGACCAAGCAAGGGGTGAATCAAGACTTCCTAGCCGAAGTCGCCAATGGCAAGTCGAAGGATGCCAATTTCATCAACTGCCGCGATGAAAATGGCATCACCCCATTGATGTGGGCTTGCTACGCCAATTTTAACGATGCCAAGCGCGATGCGGAAAAGGATGTGGAGCGTTTTTACTACGTCGAGTACCTACTCGCCCAGCCCGATTTGGAGCTGCACGCCAAGGATAACACCGATTTGACCGCCTTGCACTGGGCTTCGTGGAGTGGCTTGACGCATTGCAGTGCCTTGCTCATTGAGGCTGGTTTAGATATCAATGAAGCCGATAGCAAGGGCTACACCCCCCTGATGCTGGCTGCCTTGCGCGGCAATGTGGATGAAGTTAAGATGCTGCTTGCACTCGGTGCCGATGCCGGTGCTAAAAATAAGTCAGGCTTGACGGCCTATGATTTGGCGGTGAAGAATCATGAATCCTACCGCCAGCGTAACAGCTGGGTTTATCAGCTTATTTACAGCGAATCACGCGATAAGGGGCATGCGGATAGTGTCGCCATCTTGAAAGATGCAGCCGCCATCCAGCCCCGCGATATTGATGCCATTCTCGCGGATTACCGTAAGGAACAGGCCGGCTACATGGCGGGCATCGCCCAAAAGACCGTCGAGCCCAGCGATGATGCCATCGCCAGCCCTGCGGAGGAGTCACCCATGGACAAGTACGCCCCGCTTTGGAAGGTCGTTGCCGTGGTGCTGGGTCTGCCCATCGTGGCGCTCCTCATGGTGGGATTCGCTAAAAAATCACCTCAAGAATAAGAGAGAGTAAGCCATGTCCGCCCCTTCACAAAACCCTATTATTCGTTACTTTGCCGAGTTTGGTGTCCTGAAGGACTGCGGCAAAAGTTTTTGGTTGAGCGCCCTCATCCAAATTTTGGAGGGGCTGGGCTATGCCTCCCTCATCCACATCCTGATTCTGTACTTGGGCAAGTACTGTGGCTTCACTGATTCATCCTCCACCTACTGGGTGGGGATGTACACACTCTTCCTGTCCATGTTCGTCATGGCGGTGGGCTCGGTCTGCGACATCATTGGGCTTAAAAAGACCTACACCATCGGTTTTGCCGTTCTCATTGGGGGGCGCGTGCTGATGGGTATTGGTACTGATTTGGGAATGAGCTTCTTCGGCATGACCCAAGCGGATTCCTCCATCATCGTCATTGTCGGCATTGTGATGATGGCCTTTGGCACCGCCTTCATGAGCCCCTGTCTCTCGACCTCCTTCCGCCGCTTCACCACCATTCGTGCGCGTGCCACGGGCTTTAACATTTGGTACTTGGCAGCCAATGTGGGCTACTTCTTTGCCGCGCTTGCCATTGTGGACCCCCTGCGTGATGTCTTTGGCGAAACCAACAGCCTGATTTGGATTGTCAACATCGGCACCTTCTGCTACGCGCTCGCTTACATCTTCACCCGCATGATTGATGAAGACGATTATGCCGTGCCAGCCGAGCGTCTGAACGTGGAGGAGAGCTCCAACCGCCGTCCCCTTGTGCTGATTAAGGAGGTGATTCGCGAGCGCGCCTTCCAAAAGCTGCTGCTCTTCCTCTTCCTGACCTTGGGGGTACGCTTGGTCTTTACCATCCAGTTTTTGGTGATGCCGCAGTACTACACCCGCACCGTGGGGGATGACTTTAGTCTGGGCATTTTGCAGTCCTTCAACCCCGCCATCATCGTCATTGGACTGGTGGCGATTATCCCGCTGCTCAACCGCTTTAGCACGGTGAATTTGATGATTTCGGGCATGACCATTTCCGCCTTCTCGCTCGTCTTCATGGCGGTGCCAGCCGAGTGGTATTTCATTTTACCAGGGGTGGATACGCTGCCACAGGCTTACTTCTTGGCGATTGTGATTCAGATATTGGTCTTCTCCTTTGGTGAGCTGCTCTTCAGCCCCCGATTTACGGAATACGTAGCGCGCGTGGCACCTAAGGATAAAGTGGCCTCCTACATGTCACTTTCTGGTCTGCCCATGTTTATTGCGCAGCCGATTAATGGGGTCATTGGGGGGCTGATGGTCTCCTACCTCTGCTACAATGGTATTTCCATGAAGATGGATACCGAGCAAATCAGCTTTGTGGAGTCCCCCGAAATGATGTGGTTGGTCTACTTGGCGATTGCCACGGTGTCCCCCATCGCCATCATTGCCACCCGCCGCATGTTCACCACGGCGGATGAGGATGTGCATTAAATCATCGCGAGGGCAAGACCGAAGGCGATGCTCAAGGCCAGTGCGATGTTGCCAATGTTATTGGCGGCATTGCGGGTGGTGGTGTCCATACCCTGCCAGCCATAGCGCAGCAGGGCGTTGTTGAAGCCTGTGAGCAAGAATGCACCCAGAACCAAGGGAATCAGGGGCAAGCACAGCGCGTAATTGAGGCTAGCGTTGCTCCACAGTTCCACTTCGGGCAATTGGGTTGATGCGGCTAAGAGGGCAAGAGCCACGCATGCCGTGATGATGCTTTTGCCCGAAAGCGCTTCTTGGTAAAATCGCTTGGCACCAAAGCTGTAACCCAAGAAGACCGCCAGAAGAATCAGGCAAAGGTCCACCCAGTCCGCTAGGGGGCTTTTGTTATAAAGACTGAAGGCCATCACGGCAGCCGTGTTGACGAGTAGACCAATGATGAGACTAAGCCAGTTTTTCTTGAAGCGCAGGAGTTGAATCGTCGTCTGGCGCGTGTGACTCATCAACAAGTTCGCGATGACGGGTAGGAAGAGGAGGCTGGCAAAGCTGATGATAAGGCTAAGTTCGCCAGCCGCATCTCCCTGACCAAACAGGGTCGCAAGGCAGATGCTGGCGAGGATCGCAAGCATTTGCCAAGTGATGGCAAGGGCGCGCTGCCAAGCAGGGCGGTCGGCATCGGGGCTGCCCTCATTCCATTCTTGCAGCTGCGGTGCGGGCGTGCGCACCTGCTTGATGAGCAGCATGAGCGATGCCATCGCGGTGATGAGGAAGAGGGCAATGGGGGATGCAACAACAAGGATAACACCTATGATTGCGCCAAGCGGCAGGAAGGCCTGCGCCAGATTGAGGCGGCGTGCCACCGTGCTAGCAGGCCCTAAATTGGCAATGGTCGCGCAGTTGGTACCAAGGAGGATGGCGAAGACCAAAGACGTGACCGCGTTGAGGAGAGGGTAGGGGATTTCAATGTATCCCGTAAACAGCAGCGAGAGGCTTATCATGAACACACAGCCCAAGGCCATGATGTTGAGGCAGCGGTGCGAGAACTCGCGCTGAATACTCTTGAGCAGCGGGCTGAAGCAAAAAAGCCCCGCAGCAATATTACCCAAGATCGCAAAGCACAGGCTGGTGATATTAAGATGATTGCTTGAATAATAGCCAACCAAGCACAGACCGAGCAGGAAGTAGCTCAGCATGGCGATGCTGTAGTCGCTGCGCAGTCTTTTGGGGACGACGGGGGTCAAGTCGCGAGTGGGGGAAGAATTCATACGCCCCCCACTCTAGCAGCTCTGTGGCAGTCGGTCAAGCTTGGAAAGGGTAATACTACTCGCACAGCGCGCGCAAACCTGCGCGGAAGGCTTTGACTCCCTCCATGTAGTCCAGCTCAGTAATTTTTGTTTTATCGAAGTAGGGCTTCACGCTCGCTTCAAAGGCATCGAGCTTGGCTTTGAGCTTGGGGTCGCTTTGGGCTTGCTGGCGAAGGAGATTGAGCTTTTCAAACTCCTCAAAACCATCACGCATTTTCTCAAAGCGTACAGAGCTGAGGTTGCCGGGGTAGACGAGGAAGCAGTCGCCCGACATCCATGTGCCAAAGTCCGTGTTCTCAAAGGGGTTGCGGTTCCATGAGTTGTAGGCCCAGCGCAGGAAACCATCCAAGTTGTTGAGGGCGGCATACATGCCCATCCACTCGCTCTCCGCAATGGGGGAATGCGTGAAATTGTTGGGGCGCTCTGGCCAGCAGCAGACGTAGAAGGTGGTCTTTTTGCCCGCGGCTTTACGTTCCGCCAGCAGCTCATCAGTGATGGTGTCGGTGTGCAGCAGGGCGGGGGACATGTCGTAAACCATGTCCGATGCCGTCGATGGTTTATCGACAGCCGAGATGATTTTTAAGGCGGGGGCGTGCTTATCGAGGACCTCCTTGGCGGCTTGAATCATGTAATCGGGGCGTTCGTCCAGCGCAATACCCGTGATATTCAGCCAGCCCTTTTCTTCCAGATGCTTGGCAAAGGCGATGATGAAATCCGTCCAAAGCAACTTAAAACTCTCTTGCCCCGGTTTGCAGTCGATGAGCTCGTACTCATCCGTCGCCTTGTTGAGGATGCGCACCTGCTGCGACCATGGCACCATGGTGTAGCAGGAGATTTGCTCCTTGATGCCGACTTCCTCCATCATGAAGGTGACGTACTTGTCAAACTTGCTGTAGTCCCAGCTCATCGTGCCGTCCTTCTCCTTGACCCACTCGACCATGGAACCGTAGTGGTCATAGGTTTGACCACGCCATGCTTCGTCAATCAAGGTGCAGGTGATGACCTTTTGCCCTGCATCCGCAAGGCGCTTCATCAGGGGCTTCATCAGCATCAAATGCTCATCCGACCATGCCTTGACCCCATGCCAACGGGCGACGGCTTCGGCATGTTGCCAGATATCGAGGTGGATGCCCCAGTCCTTAGGCGCAGGTAGTGTTTGGTCTTGAACAGTCAGCACCACGGGGATGTTTTGTTCCTCTTGTCCCTCGGCTTGCACATTCACGCGGCCTGTGTAGCTGCCAGCTGGCAGATTGCTAGGGATGTCGAGGCTGATCCAAACACTGCGGTTGACCCCAGCTGGGTTGGTGATGCGCTCATCCTCATCATCCGAAATGATGTCGGCCGTCGGTGTGCCCTTGGCCTTGGTGAATTTAACGAAACTCGCCTTGAAGGGAATCTGATGGTCAACCCCGCAGAGATGTGTTGTGGCGAGCCGCAGCTGCTTGAGCTCTTGATTGCTGCTGATGGCAATTTGCGCATTGACGCGTTCGCCCCGCCAGCCTTTCAGGCGAACAGTCTTGTCACTTGGTGCAGGGGCTTCGATATCACCTGTCCAGTTGATGCGGTGCAGGTCATCGTGCGCGCTGAGGCTCATGCTTTGCTTCGCTTCCTCCTCAATGGCTTCAATCTCAATAAGTCGGGCATCGGGGGAGTCGCCAGAACAATTGGTGATGGTGGTGCGCAGGTAGCGCGCTTGGCGCGGGGAGAAGCTGTAGCTGTTACCCTCTGCCGTGCAGGCGATGGAATTAGCGCGCTCATCAACGAGGGGGAACCAAGTCTCACCATCTTCCGAGCCTTCAACGACGTATTGATAGACGCGCCCATCTTCCCAGCTCAGCAAGATGTTGATGCCGCTGATACTTTTAAGCTCCCCCAAATCCGCTTGGTGCCACGCGGGCAGCTCATCGGACAACCAATAGTTTTCCACCTCCGTCACGCCATCACAGGCCATGTCGGGGGTGTTGGTGTCGCCATGGCTACTCACCGTGATTTCTGCACCAAGCATCAGATTGATTCGCTTGCTGCTGAGTGTGGCATGGCTGTCCCACAGCCCCATCTCTTCAACAACTTTGCGATCGAAGGATTGGGCACAGAGGCTCGGCATGGAAGCGAAGAGCAAGGCAATAGCACTTAGCGTAGCAGCATGGGGGAAGTGGTTTTTAGTCATAAAAGGCTAGGGGAAGTCAATTCTGGGTATTCTACCAGCTGGCGCCGCGATGTCAATCTTCGAGTTTCAATCTTGACATTGTGTCGGGATGGTCTAAAGTGGTGGCATGAAGAAATCGCTGAGCACATTTCGCTGCCCCCATCGGCTGATTGTGCAGACCCAAAAGATAGAGGCCCTGACAGGACTTAGCTTTGCCGAGATTGAGCAACGCGCCATCCGCCTCTACATCCGCCACCTGCAGCGTAATGGTAACAGGCTCGTGCCAGCCTTCACCCCATCCGTCATGAAGCCCGAGGAAAAATACTTAGGAAGATTTACCCCCGATGAGACGATGGAGGATAAAAACGACCCCCGCCCCTTGTTTTAAGGGAGCTTCTAGCAATTATCGATAATAAAATAGGAAATAGGTGCTTGTTTATCTGGGAGAACTGTTCCCTTTAATGCCTTCGCATGATGCGCAGCGCGATGATGCCCCAAAAGATAAAGGCTACGCAGCAAATTGCAAGGCAGGGTAATACACCCTGCGTGAAGACGAGGGGTAGAGCCATGGCCGTCCACAGCCCACCACCCATGATGGGTTCATGCAGCAGCTGCTTGTAGCCAAAGGATTCATGCGCGCTGCTCTTGCCCTCTGGGTCAACACTGCGCAGCAGTAGCAGCCCCGTTGCCGTGACTCCTAGGGATTGACCAAATTCGGCAATTCCGCGCTCAAACCAATCATTTTTAAAAAGCTTCGGGGCAACCCAAATGAGCATGAAGACACTCCAAACCAAACCCGCAACAACAAGAATAAGCAGGGGGAGCCAGTTTGCACTCACGACCGAAAGCTGAATCGTCGCAATGGCGGAAACAACCAAGAAATCTAGAGACGCCCCTGCAATGCGCTGCATCTGCCCATGGTCAATCAGGTAATCAAGCTTGATGGCACAAGCCGATTTTTGTAACAAGAGCCCCCCAATCATGCAGAGGGGGAAGAGCGGAAACGCCTTAAAAAAGTAAATCATGCCCGCCTGACTGCCACGTATCAGCTTTTCCGCACCCAGCAAGCCCTTCAAGGCGAGCCAGCCCATCAAAATAGCCAAGCCAATCAGCGCAATGTGCCAAGCGAGCGAGTCGATGGAATCGGCCTGCACCGTCTGCTTGCCAGCAGCTGGGGCGGCATCGGGTTTGTAAATCCCCATCTGGTCAGCCTTGCTAGCATCCGCCATGCTGCGCGAGTTGGCGACATGCCCATGCCTAACGGCCCAGTTGATGAGGATAATGCCAATGACCACCCCCAAGATCATACCCACTGTCGCCACCGTGTAACCCAGCGCAATGCCGTCTGCCCACTGGTATTGCAGCATGCTTTCACTCATGCCACCAACTGTGCCGTGACCACCTTGGAACCCAATTTCCAGCAAATTACCAAAGGCGGGCTTCACCCCAAAAACCGGCATGAGCAGCAGAGCCGTCAGCCCCAAGCCCAAGACATATTGACCCCACGCCAGTAGCTGCCCACAGCAAAGTTGGGGCAAGGCAAGCCGAAAAACCTTCTTGATGCCAGGGGTTGCCTTACCAAGGAAGAGCGAGGCAAAGACAATATTAATCAGGAAGCCCGGTAGCATCTTCATCCCATCGACCCATTCCGCAGGGACAAGCTCGGGGAAGAGGGAGATGGTCAACAAACCAAGCCCACCACCAATGACCGAGCTGGGTAGGTAAAGGCGTTGCAGCAGGGGGCAAAGGCTACGAACGAGCTTGCCCGCTACCAGAAAGAGGCAGAGTAGGGTAAAGATGCCAATGCTAGTCATGGTTTCAGACCCAAGTATAGCACAGCGCGAAGGAGTTGAACATTCAAATCTCTCCAATGAATAGATTGACGTGTTGCATCATGATTCAGGACGCTGAAATTTTCCGAGTGGAAAATTAAAGCTCGTGTGAAACATCAAAATAAAAGACGCCATGAAGGCAAAATGAATCCCACTTATTTCGCTATACATTTCGGAACTACGGCTTGGTACCGCAGCCATCCGTGCAATTCAAGCTAAAAGTCGGCATAAACTCGCTGCGCTCGGCGGGCAAGCCCGCACTTTATACGACTTTTAGCTTGAGTTGCACTCCTGCATGCGGTTCGGGGCAGTTATCAATTGTTGGTGGGAAAGGCACTTCGCGCTTTCTTCCTCCAACAATTGATTATTTGGGCGTCTTTTTATTTTGATACAACAGGTTGAATGGATTGCGAACAGCAGGGCGCGGGTCACTGCGGCATCGGAAACTTAGAGCCTCAAAAAAACACCCTAGCTCCGTAAGGAAACTAGGGTGTTGAAAAATATTGATAAGCTCAATTAAGCTTGGCGACGACGGCGAACCATCAAACCAGCCAAGGCAACAAGGCTAAGAGTAGCGGTTGTTGGTTCAGGAATTGTTACAAGGGCACTTGTTGTTATAGACATACCTGGATTACCGTAGGTTGAGGAAGATCCGAAATACCAGTCATTAGATTGAACATCAGCTGCGAGACCTACACTTGCACCTGTTACTTCAAATGTGCTAGTCTCACTTGTTTCGCTATCAGTTGCCGTTACGGTGTATCCGAATTGCAGTGTGTACGATGTATCTGTATAAATCGCTAAATCGGAATTCGCCAAATCGAAGGTCATGAGTGAACGAGTATAGTAACCATTATCTCCATCTTCGTAAACAAGGACTTGAGTTTTTGTAGTACTGTACTTACTCGTGTAGGTTGTACCATCAATAGTGATGTATGCATAATATGAGCTTACGCTATATGTTATGGAGTCTTCTGTGTTAGAATCAGTGTATGAAGGACTTGATCCTGTAGAGTATCGGCTAACTACAGTGATTGAATCCAATGTAAGAGCTGCATCGGAAGTGAAGTATTCTTTAGCCTCACTAGCTGTTGAATCAGCACTTGTTACTGCAGCGTCAATGGTTGGATTAAGACCATAATAATCCGAATCAATATTGAATGCAATGCTATTATAATTGCCACCGTTCATATTATCACCAACATAATTGCTGGTCGTGTAGGTGACTTTCTCGGTTGTATCTGCAACAGCGGCTCCTGCACAGCAAAGAGCAAGGATGCTTGTAAATAGTGTTTTTTTCATAATGTTATTGATTGTAGTTGAGAGTCTTTATCTATAAGAACCTGAGATGATTTTATCGTGATTCATCATCTTGTTCAATCTTTTTTTTATAATTTCCTTTTTAAGCCATCAATGAG
>JAWXTZ010000064.1:0-12169 GCA_044433085.1 Akkermansia sp. | reverse complement strand
TAACAGTTGATGGTGGAAAAGAACATTTCATGTCCTTTCCTCCACCAACTGTACTTTGGCATAGGAACCAGGGCATTTTATGGGTGCTTAGCTTGTCGCATTTAATATTACAGCTTTCAAACGAAGGGCTTTTTTATTGCAATGATATACATTTTCCTGTATAAAATAGATACGATGAAAATACTAGCTGCCACCGACCTCTCTGAGGATACCCGCCACATGGTAGACTTCACCGCCAAGCTGGTGAAGCAATGCGGTAGCAAGATGTACTTGCTGCACATGGTCCCACCCTGCATGATGGATGTCAACAACCTATTGCCCCGCGAGGACTTCACCGAAGGACTTGCCGTTGATGTATCACCCACCTTCAGCTGCCCCGATTCGCTGCTAGCTAGCACGGATGCCCGCGTCAAAAAGCTAGCTGATGAAGTACGTGAAAAATGGCAAGTGCCCATCTATGGCAAAGCGGAGGAAGCGGACGACCTCATCGAATGCCTCAACGACTTCTGCGAGCGCCATAAGATTGACATGCTCGTCATCAACAACCGTCAACACAGCCTACTTGGCTCCCTGCTGCTTGGCAACACGACCGAGAAAATCATGCGCCACTCCCGCATCCCCATCGTTGTTGTCCCCAGTGCCCCTCTACAAAAATAACACATGAGTACCCTCCTCTTTTTCGGTGACGTGGTCGGTGAACCTGGCCGCGTCGCCTTGATGCGCGCCCTGCCCGACCTTCGCAAAGAATTTGAAGCCGCCCTCGTCATCGTCAATGGCGAAAATGCCGCAGGCGGACGCGGCATCACCCCCAAGCTAGCCCAAGAGCTGCTGCGCAATGGGGTGGATGTCATCACCCTTGGTGACCATGCTTGGGATCAAAATGACCTCATCCCTTGGCTGAGCACAGAACCCCGCGTGCTGCGCCCCTTCAACCTGCAAGAGGGCAGCCCCGGTCAGGGAAGCTATGTCGCCGAGACTCCACTGGGTAAAGTCGGCATCATCTGCGTGGAGGGACGCACATTCATGAGACCAGCCGCCAGCAACCCCTTCCCCGCAGCCATGGCAGAAGCCACGCGCTTGAGGGAAGAGGAAGGATGCCTCGTCCAACTCATCGACATGCACGCCGAGACGACCAGCGAAAAAGTCGGTATGGGCTACTACTTGGATGGGCATGTCAGCGCCATCATCGGCACCCACACCCACGTGCAAACAGCTGATGCGCGCATCTTAGAAAAGGGCAGCGCCTACTTGACCGATGCGGGCATGTGTGGTAGTCTCAACGGCGTCATTGGGCGCGAGGCTGGAGCCGTCATTGACGGATTTGTCAGCGGACTACCCAACAAATTACCAGTCGGTGGCTGGCCTGTGCAACTTTGCGGTGCCGCGATCGACATCGACTGGTCAACAGGCAAAGCCATAGCCATCACCCCCTTTATACGCATCTACGAGAAAAACGCATGAATCAAGAGCGCTTTGGCGGCATCTACCGCCTTTACGGAATCAAAGGAGCAGAACGCATCAGTCAAGCCCGCGTTGCCATCGTCGGCATAGGTGGCGTCGGCACATGGGCAGCCGAAGCACTTGCCCGCAGTGGCGTTGGGCATATCATCCTCATGGATTTGGATGACATCTGCATCACCAACACCAACCGACAAATACACGCACTTGATGGCAACTACGGCAAATTAAAAACCGAAGCCATGGCCGAGCGCATCCGCCAAATCAACCCCGAGGCGGAAGTGACAGAAATAGCAGGATTCTACAGCATGGGCAAGCCCGAGCGACTCTTCGACCACCAACCCGACATCGTCATCGACGCCATCGACAGCATGAAGCCCAAGGCCCACCTCATCGCCAGCTGTTATGAACGTGGCATCACCTGCGTCACCTGCGGCGGTGCGGGCGGACGCATTGATGCCTCCTGCATCAAACTTGCTGACCTCAGCAAAACCCAAGGCGACAACTTGCTTTCACAACTGCGCAAAAGCTTACGAAAAGAGTACAAGATGCCCCTGCATGACAAATGCCCCGAACTGGGCATCCCCTGCGTCTTCACGACAGAAAAAGCACTCTTCCCCCAATGCGACGGCAGCGTCAGCACCCAGCGAGAAGCAGGACAAAAAGGCGGCATAGGCTGCGCCAGCGGCTTTGGCTCCGCCACCCACATCACCGCCACCTTCGGCATGATGATGGCAGGCGCTACGCTTCGCGTAATTGGGAATTGGGAATTGGGAATTGGGAATTAGAATAGTGTGCCCTATCGGGCAGGGACGCAAAGCAAGTTCGACGTCGCATTTGCTTTGCCCCTACCATCGTGCGAAGCGCGCTAATTTGTAATTCCCAATTCCCCATTCCCAATTCCCCATTGGAGCTCAGCGACGCAATTCCCAATTCCCCATTAATTAAAAGCACTTGCCTTTTGATGAAAAACGTGTATAATACGCGGCTACCGCTTATTTTAGCCCCTAACCTTTCATCCCAAAGACCCATCATGGACATTAGCATCGAAAAGACAAACGACTGCCAAGCAACGCTTAGCGCAACAGTACCAGCTGAAGAAATCACCAAACTTAAGGAAGATATCGCCAGCAACTACATGCGCTCCGCTAGCGTTCCTGGCTTCCGCCCAGGCAAGGCTCCTAAGAAAGTCATCGCCAAGCGCTACGCCAGCGCCATCAACGAAGAGTGCGAAGCACGCCTCAAGGAACAAATCCAAGAAAAGGCCCTCAGCGACAACCCAGAACTCAAGGTTCTTGAATTTGGCGCACCAGAAGCATCCTTCGGCGAAGACGGCAGCTACAGCCTCAGCTCCGAAATGACCATCGTCCCATCTTTCGAACTTCCTGAATACATGGGTCTCAAGATTTCCGTCCCAAGCACAGAAGTCAGCGATGAAGAAGTTGCAGAAACTCTTCAACAATACGCTAACTCCAGCGCCAAGTTTGAAGCATGCGAACGCGCAGCAGCCATGGGCGACGTTGCCGTTATCGACTTCACCACCACGGTTGAAGGTAAGCCAACAGCCGAATTCTGCGGCAAGTCCGTCGGATTCATGGAAGGTCGCGAAGCTCACTGGCAAACACTTGAAGAAGACTCCTTCATGCCCGGTCTCAACGAAGGCATCGTCGGTCTCAATGCTGGTGAAAGCAAGGACATCACCGTGACCATCAAGGAAGACTTCCCCATCGAAGAACTCAGCGGCAAGGAATTGACCTTCTCCGTTAAGGTAACAGAAGTTCGCGAAAAGATTGTTCCTGAAATCACAGAAGAACTCTTCGCCGCCGTCCTTCCTGAAAAGAGCCTTGACGAAATCAAGGAAATCGTTCGCGAAAACCTCGTCGCAAACAAAGAACGCAGCAACGAAGAAGCCAAGGCTGACCAAATCTCCGAACAACTCGCAGACCAACTCACCTTCGCCCTTCCAGAAGCATTCGTCGAACGCGAAAACGAAAACACCGTTCAACGCAAGATGTACGCCGCTATGCAAGCTGGCGACTACTCCATCATGCAAAAGATGGATGAACTCAAGGAAAGCAGCCGCACCGAAACAGAACGCAACCTTCGCGTTTACTTCGCCCTGCAAGAAATTGCTAACAAGGAAAGCGTCGTAGCTACTGACCAAGAACTCATCCAAGAAGTAAGCCGCATGGCTGAACAAGCTAAGGAAAAGGATCTTCGTCGCTTCTTCACCAAGCTTCAAAAGGAAAACCGTGTCACCGGTATCCGCCTTTCCATCGTCACCTCCAAGGTTATCGACCTGCTTGCACGCAACGCAGTTGTTGAAACTGCAGAACAAGCCTAATCGCTTGACGACAACAAATCACCAAAAAGGGGAGCTCGAAATGAGCTCCCCTTTTTAGTGAATTGATTTTAGTGATTGGATAAATAATTATTCAAGCGACATCATCGCTGCACCAATCATGCCAGCGTCATTGCCAAACTCAGCACGGAGCACCTTCAAGTTTTCATAGTGCACAGGGAAGAGTTGCTCCTTGAGGAAGGCATCCAAGGGTTCCAAGAGCAAAGGACCAGCCTTCGCGACACCACCACCAAGGATAAATGCTTGCGGAACAATGGTGTACATCAAATTCATCATCAGCGTCGCAAGCTTTTGCGCAAAGTCAATGTAGCATTGCTTGGCAATGGGGTCGCCCGCGTGAGCCGCCAGCTCTAAGGCATAGGGGCTACACTCCTCAATAGTCTTGGGCGTACCAGCGGCAGCGTAACGAGCCATGGCATCGGCCGTCATCTCGTTATTGCCAATGTACTCCTCCACACCACCTCGGTTGCCGAAGGGACCTACCTTACCTTGGTAGTCAATACTGGTCATCCCCAACTCGGCTGCGGAGACTCGGGCACCACGCAACATTTGGTCGCAGACGACAATGCCACCACCGACACCTGTTCCCAGCGTCAGGCTGACCAAGCTAGTCAAGCCGCGACCAGCGCCCAGCTTCCACTCGGCGTAGGCCATGCAGTTAGCATCATTGTCCAAGGCGACGGGCAGACCCAACTTGGCCTCCATGATTTGCTTGACCGCGACCTCCATATTCCAGACCGGAACATTGGTCAGCTGATAAAGGACACCACGGTGAAAATCTACCCAACCTGGCATCCCTAAACCCACACCCGCAATGGCTGGGTATTCCACGCGCAACTGCTCAATCGTCTCGCACATGGCATCAATGATACTCGCGGGACTATCAAATTGCTGCGTCGGTAAAGGCGTCGCTTTCTTTAAGACTTGATTACCTTGACACACACCAATCTTGATGCTCGTCGCACCAAAATCAACACCAACGGCTAAAGGGCTAGGCTGAGACATAAAAAAGTGGGGGATTTACTTTTGACGTTTATCGGCTTCGTGCAAAGCCATCAGGGCGGCACCGATGATGCCTGCATCGGCACCAAAGCGAGCGATTTCAACACGCAGCATTTCATAGTGAGGCGGCATGAGCTGCGCCTTCAAGAAGGCATCCAGCGGCTCCAGCAGCAAATCCTTGGCCTTGGCAACGCCACCACCCAAAATAAACATCTGTGGGGCGAGGATGCACATCAAATTCATCATCAGGCAAGCGAGTTTTTCCGCAAAATCCACATAGACCTGCTTGGCAATGGCATCACCAGCGCGGGCCGACAACTCCAATTCATACGGGGTGCACTGCTCAAGCGTGCGTTCAATACCCGCGGCTTGATAGCGAGCCAAGGCATCGGCCGCCATTTCATTATTGCCGATATACTCCTCAATCCCACCGCGGTTTCCATAAGGACCAGGCTTACCCTTGTAATCAATACTAGTCATCCCCAGCTCCGCACCGAGACCGCGCTGCATTTGACCATTGATGACCAAACCGCCACCAATACCAGTACCCAAGGTGATGCTGGCGACATCTTGCAAACCTTGTCCCGCACCTAAATTCCACTCCGCATAAGCCATGCAGTTCGCGTCATTATCAAGCGCTACGGGCAAATTGAGGTGCTGCTCCATCAACTCACGAACAGGCGTCGCACGATTCCATGCGGGCACATTGACCAAACGACCCAAAATACCATTATCAAAATCAACCCAACCGGGCATGCCTAAACCGACAGCCGCCACCTCGGGGTGATCCTTCATCAGCCCACAAATAGAATCACACATCGCGTCAATAATAGCCTCTGGGCTATCATAATCCTGCGTTGGGATGGGCTGTGCCTTCAACAAAATTTCCGTACCTTGGCAAACGGCAATCTTAATACTTGTCGCGCCGAAATCGACACCGATGGATTTAGGAGTACTCATAATAGCACTACTCTAATTCACCCCCCATCATCTGTCAAGCATGGAAGAAGTTCGCCAAGCCTGAAAAAAACATATTGACATTTTTACGTTTTTCCATATAATCATTTCAGATATGTCAGACTGCACCACCCACCAAGCCGAAACCATCTGCTCTAGCCCGCAGGAATTGGAAAAGCAAGCCAACTTTTTCAAGGCCTTAGGTCACCCTGTCCGCCTCGCTATCGTTGAGATGCTTCTCGGTGGTGAGCGCTGCGTCTGTGAGCTTCACGAAAACTCCCAGCGCGACATGTCCACCATCTCCAGCCACTTAAAATCACTCAAGGCGGCTGGGGTCATCAGCAGCGAGCAACGCGGTAAAAATATCTACTACAGCCTCTGCTGCCCCTGCGTGGCACTCGTGCTCGGTGCCATTCGCAAAAATGTTTGCAAGACCCTCTAAATCAAGCTAGTTTCATGAACTCCATTCTCATCTACGGACCAGGTTGCGCGAAGTGCAACGAAGTGCTTGAAAACACCAAAAGAATCACCGCCGAAATGGAAGGTGAATTCAGCATCAAAAAAGTCACTGACCCCATGCAGTTTGCGGTGGCAGGCGTCTTTATGACACCCGGTCTTTCCCTCAATGGCAAACTGCTATTCGCAGGGCGTAATCCCAGCATTGACGAACTAAAAGAAATGCTAGAACAAGCATTGAGCCCCGCTGACGCACAAGAACAAGCCCCGCCGACATCGCCCTGCTGCTGTTGCCATGAAAAAAAGCCTGCTGAGAACAAATCAGCACTCAAGAAAACCATCCTCTTTATCTTACTCATCCTCCTTTTATTATTAGCAGTCAAAACAATCAACCACAACACAAAACGAGAAGATATACAAGATGTTCCAACTCTTCGCTGACTGGATTACCTATCAATTCTTAGAATTCGCGCCCCACACTCGACTGGGAGAAAGTGTCAACTTCTTCTTTTACGACACGACAAAAATCGTCTTCCTGCTCTTTTTCATCAGCTCCATCATGGGGGTGGTCAATGCCTACTTTCCCATCCAACGCATCCACCATTTCTTAACAAGCCGTAAACTCTATGGGCTGCAATACCTGATGGCGGCACTCTTTGGTGCTATCACCCCCTTTTGCTCCTGCTCCTCCATCCCCCTTTTCTTAGGATTTGTGCGCGGGGGTATCCCGCTGGGTGTGACGCTCGCCTTCCTCATTACATCCCCACTGGTCAACGAAGTCGCCATCGCGATGTTCCTCG
Source organism: Akkermansia sp. (assembly GCA_044433085.1). Lineage (GTDB taxonomy): Bacteria > Verrucomicrobiota > Verrucomicrobiia > Verrucomicrobiales > Akkermansiaceae > Akkermansia. The sequence goes on along the minus strand of JAWXTZ010000064.1, from coordinate 5,134 downwards.
GCTCCTTTGGGCTTAAAATCACCCTCATTTACACCATCTCAGGCATTGTGCTGGGCTGCTTGGGTGGGGCACTGCTCGGGCAATTCAAGCTAGAGCGGCTGCTCAGCCCATGGATGCGAGACCTCCTCGCCCAAGAGCGCTTGGAACAAAGCCAAGAGAGCCCGCAGACACTCAGCTTTGCCCAGCGGCTGCCCCACATCCTGCGGGAAGCATGGGGCATCGTCCGCAGCGTCTTTGTCTACATCCTCATCGGCATCGCCATTGGGGCGACCGTGCACGGATACGTGCCCGATGGCTTCTTCACCGAGGCCATGAACGAAAAAAATTGGTGGGCAGTCCCCGCAGCCGTCATCTGCGCGGTGCCCATGTACGCCAATGCTGCCGCCATCGTCCCAGTCATCGAAGTCTTTGTCAGCAAGGGAATTCCCATCGGCACCGCCATCGCCTTCATGATGGCTGTTGTGGGGCTATCCCTACCCGAAGCCGCCTTGCTGAAAAAAGTCATGACATGGAAATTGATTGCTATTTATTTCGGAACTGTTACACTCTTTGTCATCACCTCTGGATATCTATTCAATCTGATTATATGAATACTCTCATCATCCTCTGCACAGGTAACTCGTGCAGAAGCCAAATGGCGGAAGCCTACGCAAAGCAATTTCTCCCCAGCAGCTGGGAAGTGAGCTCCGCAGGTATCGAAAAACACGGACTCAACCCTTATATGCTCCGCGTGATGGTGGAAGACGGCATCGACATGAGCCACCACAGCTCCAAGACCATAAACGAACTCCCCGAACAAAAGTGGGGCACCCTCATCACCGTATGCAGCCACGCAGAAACCCACTGCCCCTACCTGCCGACTGAAAAGCACATCCACAAGGCCTTCCCCGACCCCCCATCGCTCGCCAAGAATTTGGAAGAGGAAGACGCACTGCAAATCTACCGCGGTGTTCGCGATAAAATCAAGCGTTACTTCCAAAACTTCGCCCAAGAGCAAGCGTAAAGCACCTTAATCCTTTTATATATCCCCCCGATGTTCCAGAGCTCGGGGGGATTTCTATTTCCAGAAAAACCCCAAAAAATCGAGCTGAGACCTTCTGCCTTGAAATCAGAGGATGACTATGATAGACTGCTAGGAACATGAAATCATCATCCCCCCTCCTTCTCTCTGCCGCTGCCATCTCATGCAGCCTCGGCAGTCTGTATGCCCAAGAAATCCCTAGCCAGCACGGCACGGGCGAAACCACGTACGAAGCAGTCGGGAACCTTCTGAACAAACACGGCTCCTCCGATGATATTTCCACAACAAAGCTTGCCAAGCGCGGACTACCAGCCGTCTTCCCCACCATTCAAGAGCTTGAGCTTGGCGAAGGCATGAGTGTTGTCAAAGACGTTCAATACATCCAAAGCCCCATCGAAAGCATCCCTGCGGAAGGCTACCAAATCAGCCTCGATGCATCGGGAACACTGAAAATTAGCTACAGCAGCGAGACAGGCAAATTCTACGCCCTGCAAACCCTCTCTCAACTGATGGGCAACATCCAAGCCCACACACCTGTGCATCAGCTCAATCTCATCGGTGCTAAACTGCCCGTTATGAACATGATTGATGCACCAGACATCGCCTTTCGCGGAGTCGTCGAAGGATTTTACGGTCAACCTTGGAGCCACACAGCCCGCCTAGCGCAGCTCGACTTCTACGGCCGCAACAAACTCAACGCCTACCTGTACGGCCCGAAGGATGACGTCTACCACTCCCGCGACTGGCGAGAGCCCTACCCCATCGGCGAAGCACAAAAAATCAGCCAACTCGTCCAACGCGCCAAAGCCAACCACGTCAAGTTCTACTGGGCCATTCACCCCGGTCACAACATCAAGTGGAATGATGAGGACATGCACAAGGTGATTGAGAAATTTGAACTCATGTACCAACTGGGCGTCCGCCACTTCGCCGTCTTCTTTGATGACATCTCTGGCGAAGGCACCAACCCCGCCATGCAAGCCAAACTGATGGACATGATTCGCCGCGAATTTGTCGAGCAAAAAGGCGACGTAGGCGAGCTCATCATGTGCCCCACGCAGTACAACCGCGCTTGGAGCGGTGGCGACTACTTAGAGCTACTCGGCCGCGAACTTGATAAGAGCATCCACATCATGTGGACAGGCGACACCGTCGTAGCCGACATCACCATGGCCAGTCAAGAATGGATCAACAGCAAACTGCAACGCCCCGCCTTCATCTGGTGGAACAGCCCCACCACCGACTACGTACGCGACCACCTCTGCCTCGGCCGCGTCTACGGCAATGAGCAAACAGCACAGATGCGCCAAAGCATGAGCGGATTCACCAGCAACCCCATGGACAAGCCAGAGACCAGCAAAATTGCCCTCTTTGGCGTTGCTGACTACTGCTGGAACATCGTCAACTCCAACTCCAACTACAGCTGGCTCGCAGGCATCACCCGCCAATTTGGTCCCGTTGCCCCCGCGATGATGGTCTTTGCCCAACACAACTCCGACACAGGCGAAAACTACCACAAATACCGCCGCGAAGAGTCCATCAGCATCGCCCCTGCCATCAAACTCATCCTTCAAGGAGCCGAAGCTGGGCACGTCAACAAAGAAGCATGGAGCAAAGCATCCCTTGAATTCAGCGCCCTGAAACGCAGCTGCGAAAAACTGCAACAAAGCACCCTACCCGCCATCGAGGAAATCCGCCCATGGATTCAAGCGGGGCAAGCCCTTGGCCAAGCGGGGGAAGACATCCTCTACACCGTCTGCCCCAGCAGCGATGGCAGCATCTCGGGCAACCTAGACTACCAACTCGCCTACTTCGTCAGGGCCTCGCAAGCCATGACCAAGATGATGATTTTGGACAAAACAGAAAACCAAAACCCCTACCAACCCGGTATCAAAGTCGGTAGCCTTGTCCTGACCCCCATGGTGAATCAACTCATGGAGCGATACGACAAACTCTTCATGCAAGCAGCTACCAAGGGGCAAAATAAGAGCATGGCCGCACCAGCGGAAGCCTCGGCAACATCCACCATTGCAGGGCTGGAGCAACTGGAACTCATCGAGACCAAGCACGGCATCGCCATTAAACCAAGCTACGAAACACACAGCCTGCCAGCTGGTGGTCGTATCGAAATCACCCTGCCCGCCAAGCCTAACGCTAGCCAACTCTCCCTCGACCTCGCCTCGGCAGAACTCCCCAACTGGGTCAAGGTTCAAATGAAAGACAGCCAAAATAAACTCATCGACTGCGAAATGCGCCCCCTCTCCCACGCCCACCGCTTTGGATTTGTACGCAAGGGAACCCCCGAAGAAGCACAACCAGACGATGCCCGCTGCATGGGAGTCATCATCACCAACACCAGCCAATCCCCACAGGAAATCAAACTCACCTGTGTAGAACTGGACGTCGAGCACAAACCAAGCTACCTCGACAGCCACTCCCTGCGCGATGGCAAACTGAGCACCACCATGCTCATCACCCCCGACATGGTTGACAAAAAGCTGGAGCTCCCCTGCCCCAAGAACGCCAAAAAAGTCATCATCATCGGCAACATCGCTGGCAGCATCAGCGGACTGACAAAAGAGAAGAAAACAATCGACCTAGCCGATGAAAAAGTCCAAATCAAATTTGACATCAAAAAAGGAGCCAAAACAATGAGCTTCATCCCATCACGCATCGGCAGCATCAACGAAATCATCTTCCTTTAAGCAGCGATGAACACCCAGAGCACCTACCAGTGGCAACTCGGCAAAGAACAATGGCAGCTCCCACAAGAGGGCGCCATCATGGGCATCGTCAACACAACGCCCGACTCCTTCTCCGATGGCGGGCAATATGGAGAACTGGCAACAGCACTAGCCCACGCGGAACAACTGATTGCAGAAGGGGCCGATATCATCGACATCGGGGGGGAATCAACCCGCCCCGGTGCCACCCCCACCACCCTTGAGGAAGAGCACCAACGCACCATCCCGCTGATTAAAGCCCTGCGCGCCAGCCAACCGACAGCAAGAATTTCCATCGACACCCGCCACCCCAGCATCGCCCAAGCCGCGTTAGAAGCAGGTGCTGATATACTCAACGACATCACAGGACTAGCACAAGCAGAAATGCGCCAACTCGCAGCCCAATACCGCTGCGGAGTCATCCTCATGCACATGCAAGGCACACCCGAAACCATGCAGCAAAACCCCAGCTACAAGGACATCATCGCCGAGCAACGCCAATTCTTCCAAGAGCGCATCAGCGCCGCCCTAGCAGAGGGGGTCCAACTAGCGCAAATCTGCATCGACCCCGGCATAGGATTTGGCAAAACATTGGGACACAACCTCCAACTCATCAAGCATCTCAGCGAACTGCGCCCCCCCATCGACCACGCGCAACAAATCCCCATCATGATGGCCCTCTCGCGCAAACGCTTCATGGGGGAAATACTAAGCAATCCCGAACTGGGGCGCGGCACCATCGCCACCCTCAGCATGAGCCTGCTAAGTGCCGAACAAGGAGCCAACATACACCGCGTCCACGAAGTAGCCCCCCTCAAAACAGCGCTCTCCCTACGAGCAGCCCTCCAATAAAAAAAATCCCCATCCAAGCAAAGGACGGGGATTTTTTTGATATACGAAGTACAGGGTTCGAACCTGTGACCCCATCCGTGTGAAGGATGTGCTCTACCACTGAGCTAACTTCGCGTTCTCGTGAGAAAAATTATACTCCCAGCACAAGCTATTAGCAAGACCATTATTTCAAAAACAAAGAAGAAGAAGCCATCCACCTAAGCAGCAACAACTAGCCATTAACCCAAAACAGAAAAGCAAAAAAATGAGATTTTTTCTTCATTTTAAGCTTGCAAAACCATTCAAAAATCACTATAATCTCCCCGCAACCTAGTTGCACAAAAAAACAAAACGGTGATCGTAGCTCAGTGGTAGAGCCCCTGATTGTGATTCAGGTTGTCGTGGGTTCGATCCCCATCGTTCACCCTTAAACAAAAAATCCCATCCTGCTCCGCAGGGTGGGATTTTTTGTTTATCGGCTGCCGATGAGGACCGAACGCATGGCGGACGAATCTTGAGCCAAGCGCAGCGGCTCAGATTCAGAGTTGTCGTGGGGGCG
>JAWXTZ010000063.1:2912-12654 GCA_044433085.1 Akkermansia sp. | reverse complement strand
TCCGCTTAAGCTCTGAAAGGATTTTGGGTAAAACAGGCTTTTCTGACTGATTGCCTGGGAAAACCTTCATGCCGATAGGTATCTGATTATGATCCAATAACAAACCAAGTCCTACGATGGGATCTTTGCGATTTTCTTTGCTGGGATCTTTGCGTCTAAAATCATCTTCTCTATCAATTTCGAAGTAGAAGTTTGTGCAATCAAAATAAGTCTTATTAGTATCCAGTCCGTATATTTCGTCGGTCATGCGTGTGAAGATTTCAATAAACTTAGAATAATTCTCTCCCATAAAATCCAAACAACAAAGCAATTGGTCATAAGAATAGTCATAGGATTGATAGAGGTTTGGCAACACTTCGTTGTAAGTACGCAATTTACTACAAGGTTTAACAGCGCGCGCATAAATTTGAGAACTAAGTATTTCGTAAATACTAAATTTAAAATCTGTATGAAGGTGAAAGAAATCCACATAATGTTTAATGTTAAGCTTTTCCATTATGCTTTTAAGTGGGAAATACCCTAAATAACGAGAAGCAGAATGCTTCGTTATTTGAGCTTTTCCTTTTTGTTTACGCTTCGAATTAAGAGTATCAACCTTTGCCTGATAATAAGCAATAGGGTCAGCCATTCCTTGTTTCTGAAGTGTTTCAACCGAGCCCAACGACTTATGGCACTTTTGTGCGGTCTGCTTCGTTTTTTGGGAGTAAAAACTCTCACAAATAGAAAGGTAAACCCTACCCTTCAGCTTCGTTTTCTTTAAATAATATGCCATAAATAGATGAATTTTAGTTTATTGAGAATGAAAGTTAACGCCATTAACTCCATCTATAATACGCCATAAAAATAAAATGTCAAGACTAAATAAAGAATAAGTAGGATATTTATAATAAATATCCTACTTAAAATTTGAACTGGACGAAGGTCTAAAGAATAATGGTGTTAACTCCTAAAGACGGGTGTGTGCATGCTCACCGCTAATGAAATCTTTCGGCTTGAGTCGGTGGGGTGGCTTATGTATAATAACTCTATCTTATGAAAGTTGTAGCTATTGCGAACCAGAAGGGCGGTGTGGGTAAAACGACGACTGCTGTTAATCTCTCCGCTGCCCTTGGTGCTTGGGGTCGCAAAGTACTTCTTATCGATATGGACCCTCAGGCTAATGCGACCAGTGGGCTTGGTTTAGAGGTCGAAGCTGATAAGAGTGTCTACCCCGCCTTGCTCGGTCAAATTGAAATGGAAAGCTTGATTGTGGACACGGGTCGCACGAACTTGCACCTTGTACCAGGGCACATGGATATGGCCGGTGTTGAGGTTGAACTGACCCAACAGGGCACCCACCTCTCTTGCCTTTCGGAAGCCTTGAAAAAGATTCGCTCTTCCAATAATTACGACTACGTGATTTTGGATACGCCTCCATCGCTTGGCGTCTTGATGACCGCCTCCCTTTGTGCTAGTGACGAGATGCTTACCCCCCTGCAATGCGAGTACCTCAGCCTCGATGGTCTGGCAAAAATCTTGTACATCATGGAGCAAATTCGTGAAAGTGGCGCCAACCCCAATCTGCAACATGGTGGTGTCATCATGACCATGTATAGCAGCACCAACTTGGCTCGTTCTGTGGTCGAGCAGGTGCGAGAAAACTTGCCCGAGCACATTTATGAAACGGTGATTCCTCGTTCCGTTCGCGTGGCAGAAGCCCCTAGTTTTGGGAAAACGGTCATCGAGCATGACCCCCGATGCTCCGCCTCACAGGCTTATATTAATATTGCGGGCGAGTTTATTCAACGCCACGAATCTTAAGAGACGGGAAGGGGGCTGCCATGTTTCTTTCGTGGATTTTCCCGCATTACTGCATCCTCTGCCATCAGCGTAGTGATAACGAGCGTGCGATTTGCTCCGCCTGTTTGGAGTCTCTTCAACGTGTTCCCCGCCCAATTTGTCTGTATTGTGGGGCACCAGTTGGTGGGGATCACCAATACCCTGATCGCTGTCCTGATTGCGAGGGGAAGCCGCGCCCCTTCGCTTTTGCTCGCTCGGCTATTACGAGGACGGAGGTTAATATGCCGCTCATCTATCGGCTGAAATTTTGCGGAGAGATTTACGTGGCTCGTGCCTGCGCCCCCTTGCTGGCGGAGTTGTGGGAGCAGCATCGCCTGCTATCTGACATCAAGGATTGGGTGCTTGTCCCCATTCCTGTTTCTGCGAAGCGATTGCGAGAGCGTCGCTACAATCAATCCAAGGAGCTGGCAATTGCGCTTTGTGCCTTGCGAGACGACTTGCGCATGCTTGATATGCTCAAGCGGCTCTCTTCCTCGGTGCGCAGTCAAGCGGGTTTGAGTGCGGGGCAGCGCATGGCCCATGCCCGATCGGTCTATCGTGTCCGAGACGCTTATGAATCGGGTCGCAAGAAGGCACCAGCCCACATCCTTTTGTTGGATGATGTCTACACGACAGGCTCTACCGTCCGCGCCTGTGCCCGCATGCTGCGCAAGTTGCCCGAGGTGAAGAAGGTGGCCGTCATTACCCTGCTGCGTGTTCCTAAGCCCTAAAGGACGCATTTCAGGATAATAAAAAACCGCTACAGACGAACTGTAGCGGTTTTTGAATTGTTGGGAAGAGGCTTAAATTAAGCTTCGTCGGAGGATGGGCTCCACTCTTCAGTTTGCAGTGCTGCAAGGTTGAAGGCTTGTTCAAGACCAACCATATCACCAGCGCGGAGTGTTTCGAAGGAAGCAGTTTCGCGACGGATTTGTTCTGGGTTGTAGCTGATAGCCTTGATGGAAAGACCGATGCGGCGTTCGACCTTGTCGACCTTGATAACGCGAGCTTCGATTTCGTCACCAACCTTGATGATGTCCTTGACACGTTCAACGTGTTCTTCGGAGAGTTGGGAGATGTGGATGAGACCGTCGATGTCGCCATTGAGGTTGACGAATGCACCGAAGGAAGCAATCTTGGCAACTTGACCCTTAACGAGGTCACCAACCTTGAAGAACTCGTCGATGGTTTCCCATGGATCTGTTTCGAGTTGCTTGATGCCGAGGGATACACGTTGGTTTTCCTTGTCGATGTTGAGCACGCGTGCTTCAACCATGTCACCCTTCTTGAATACTTCGGATGGGTGGTTGATCTTGCGAGTCCAGCTCATGTCGGAAACGTGGATCATGCCGTCAATGCCTTCTTCAAGAGCAACGAATGCACCGTATGGTGTAAGGTTGCGTACTGCACCGTTGATAACGGTACCGATTGGGAAACGAGCTTCGATAGCTTCCCATGGGTTGGCGTCGAGTTGACGTACGCCGAGGGAAATCTTTTGTTCTTCAACAGAGATGTTGAGGACAACAGCTTCGATTTCTTGGTCGAGGGAAAGAACGTCGGATGGGCGAGTAATGCGCTTGACCCAGCTGAGTTCGGAAACGTGTACAAGACCTTCAACACCGCGTTCGAGTTCAACGAATGCGCCGTATGCAAGGAGCTTAGTTACGCGGCCCTTAACACGGGAACCGATAGCGTACTTAACTTCGATGTCTGCCCATGGGTTGTCGGACATTTGCTTGAGACCAAGGGAAACACGTTCCTTTTCGCGATCAACTTCGAGGATGAGAACTTCGATTTCTTGATGCGTGTGAAGGATTTCGGATGGGTGGTTGACGCGGCCCCAGCTCATGTCAGTGATGTGGAGCAAGCCGTCCATGCCGGAGAGGTCAACGAATGCACCGAAGTCGGTGATGTTCTTAACTTGACCCTTAACCTTGTCACCAACTTGAACGGTTTCAAGGAAGCGTTGACGTTGTTCGGAGCGTTCTGCTTCGATTACTTCGCGACGGGAAAGAACAATGTTCTTGCGTTCGTCGTTGACCTTGACGATCTTGAAGTCGTAAACTTGACCAACAAATTCGTTGAGATCCTTTGGTGGGATGATGTCCACTTGGGAGCCAGGAAGGAAAGCTTCGACGCCAACGTTGACCATGAGGCCACCCTTGACAACGCTCTTAACCTTACCACGAACAAGGCCGCCATCGTTGAATACGCCAACAATCTTGTCCCAGTTTTGCTTGTGGGCTGCTTTTTCTTTGGAAAGGACGACGAGACCTTCGTCGTTTTCGAGTTGCTCGATGAGCACTTCGATTTCATCGCCAACTTCGATTTCTTCGTCTTCGAATTCAGAGGCGGGGATAACGCCTTCGGACTTATAGCCGATGTCGACGAGTACTACTTGAGGGCGGATTTCAAGAATGCTACCTTTAACGATGTCATTCTTGCGGAAGTTAGGGAGCTTGGAGTCAATCAAAGCTTCCAGTTCGGTGTTAATCATAATGTGTTTAGGTTATTGATGTTACTCTTCCCACTAAGACCTCTATCCCAGTGATTATGAGGTGCCTATGGTCACTGGGCGGAAAGAGCTTGAACATCATACATTTTTTAAGCCAATCTGACAAGACTTTTTAATGCAAATATCAACTTTTTTTCAGACTGAGTACAAATCTTCATAGTGAGGTATTGGAATGATGGGATTTGTTCGCTTTGCCGAGGGTGGCGAGAATAGAGTTGCTTTTTTGGTGTTTTATCTATATTCTATTAATCATGAAAGAGATTGAAGCGCAAATAATCGATATTGCTGCAAGGGAAATCTATTCCGGACGCATCAACATTCAAGAGGGCCGCATTGCGAGTATTGAGCGATGCGAGAGCACCAGTAAGCTCTTTGCGATGCCTGGCTTGATTGATGCCCATGTTCATATTGAAAGCTCGCTGACTACGCCAGAGTATTATGGCCGCTTGGCGCTGCGGCAAGGAATTGTCGCCACGGTTTCCGATCCGCATGAATTGGGCAATGTTCTCGGGGTTGCTGGTGTGGAATTCATGCTGAAAAGTGGGCTTAAATCCCCCATCAAGCATTTCTTCACCATTCCGTCTTGTGTCCCTGCAACGCCCTTTGATTGCTCGGGGGCTGTCATCAGTTCGGGCGATGTGGAGACGCTGGCTGCTAGTGGGCGTTTTTGTGCTCTTTCTGAGGTGATGAATGTGCCCGGTGTTCTTGCTCAAGACCCTGAGATGATGGCTAAATTGCAGTCGGCAAAGCGCCATCACCTGCTCATTGATGGGCACGCACCCCTGTTGAGTGGGGAAGACTTGAAGACTTACGCTAGTCATGGTATTACAACCGACCATGAGTGCTCGGAATTGCTTGAGGCACAGGAAAAAATTGCGCTGGGGATGAAGATTCACATCCGCGAGGGCAGTTCAGCCAAAGTTCTTCATACACTCTACCCCATCATTGATCAATCGCCAAATCAGGTGATGTTTTGTTCTGATGACTCTAGCGCATCTGACTTGTTGGGGTCTGTTCATGTGCGGCAAACGGTCAAGGCGAGTTTGGAATTGGGTTGTGATTTCTTTCATGTGTTGCGCGCTGCCTGTATCACACCTGTGGAGCATTATGGTTTGAATGTTGGGCAGCTTCGAGTGTGAGACCCTGCGGATTTTATTCTTGTGCGCAATATCCGCGACTTTGAGATTGAGCAGGTCTACATCGACGGCCAAGACCAAATTAAGGCAGATGCTGTACCGTATCGAGCCGAGCCTTTGAATCTTAGCCATCTGAACCAATTTCATCATGATGCTGTTCAAGTGGAGGAGTTGCGATGTGCTGTCTCTGATTGCATTCCGGTGCTGGGGATTACAGCTGACCAGCTTCTTACGCAGGAAGAAAGCTATAGCCCAGCACGAGAGACAGATAATCTTGAAGGGGATAGCGCGCAGGACCTTGCCAAAATTGTCTACCTGAATCGATATGCCAACGGACGCCCGCAAATCGCTTATTGCCGTGGCTTTGGGCTTAAGCGTGGGGCGCTTGCCAGTTCTATTGCTCATGATTCCCATAACATTATCGCCATTTCGCATTCTGATGCCGACCTTGCCTGTGCCCTCAACGCCCTTATTGATAAGAAGGGGGGTATCGCCATCTGTGCTGATGGCGAGCTGAGCTGCCTACCTCTTCCCATTGGTGGTATAATGAGCGATCAATCGGGTGAACAGGTCGCCCGACAGTATCATGACTTGGTGGAGCGTGCTCGACAATTGGGCTGCACGTCCAAAGCCCCCTTTGTCGCGCTGTCTTTTTTGTCGCTGATTGTTATTCCTGAACTTAAGATTGGGGAAAGGGGGCTCTTTCGATTCAGTCAATTCAATTGGGTGGACTGAGTGGGGGAGGCGGTGCTCTCCATCACGACAAATGTTGTCAGCTGAATATTTTAGGCTTGATTGAAGGGGGAAGAAAGGCTTTAATAGTCGGACATTTTTGGCCCCGTAGTTCAATGGATAGAACGACCCTCTCCTAAAGGGTAGATGCGAGTTCGATTCTCGCCGAGGCTAGTGATGTTGTTTTACTCTTTTCTGACTCATGGATCAAACGGTAGAGGAACAAGCGCCTAGCGATGGCTTTGAGTTTTGGTCTCGGGTTCCCTTACCAGAGGAAGCAGAAACGCACCTGGTACCAGGGGTGCCCAATATGCACCGAGTTTGCCCCCAATTTTACCGGTCGGGGCAACCTTCGCGTCGCGGCTTTAAAAAGTTGGAGCAGATGGGCATCAAATCAATCATCAGCATGCGCGAGTACCACAGCGATGAGCGACGCGCACGTGGGATGAAGATGAACTTGCAACGTCGTCCCTTGGCGGCTGGTAAATTGACCTTTGATGATATCATGGAGTTGCTTTGCATGATTCGCATGTCGCCCAAGCCTGTGTTGTTGCATTGCTGGCATGGCTCGGATCGGACGGGCTGTATTGTAGCCGCCTACCGCATTGTTGTTCAGGGGTGGACGATTCAGCAAGCCGAGGCGGAATTTCGCGCCCCGCACTATGGTCACCACACTTTTTGGTACAAAAATATCCCCTTGCTCCTGCGTTCCACCGATTGGGAAAAGTTGCGTCGCATGTGGAAGAATTGGGAAATTGAAGGGGAATTTTAGGCACTAGGGTATCCTGAGGGGTTGGGAAAGTCCCGCACTTAGCTAGATTTTTGACTTCCCTTTGACCCCGCTGGGATTTAGTATTGATTAATGGGCTGTTTTTGTATATGATACGTGTGGTTATTTTATGCGATTCTTGCGTTTCATCATGCGGTCTATCTTACTTTTGTTGCTATTGAGCATCATGGGTGGAGCTGGCTATTTTTGGTGGTATGCAGGATATCAAGCAGGTCCCATCGTGACCCCCATTAATCCCACTTATTCCGACGCAAATTTTGACCCGACCACCATGTCTGGTGTCGAGTTGGAGTACTTTGATTTCACCGCTTGGGACGGTGGGGTAAGCAGGGCTGCCATTGTTCGTAAGGAGGGGGAGGAGTCGTCGCGTCAGCTTTCTGTCATCGCGGCACTTAAGCCCGAGCAACGCAATCATTTGGCGGCTATCGACTATGTGTTGGTCGCGGTGGAGTGGGATGAAGGCATTAAATCCGCCATGAGTTTGGCTGAGATGCTGACAGCGGTTGGTCTCAAGTGCGTGCTTTGGGATGCCCGCGGTTTAAATAATCGCCATGCCTACTGCACGCATGGATTGAAGGAACGCGGGGATATCACGCTTCTCATCAATGAGCTAGCACGCCGCGATGCTAAGCAAAACCCTGTTTGTGTGGCTGTCGGGCAGGGGTATGGTGCCACAACCCTGTTACAGGCAGCCCCCGAGGAGAAGCGTTTGCATGCGCTTATCTCGATTGATGCCTATGCCTCCTTGCGCGAATCGCTCAAGCGTACGATGCCTGATTCTCCCATGACGCTTGCCATGCTCTGGCTGATTGATCGCCGCATTGTTCACATGGTGGGTTACGAGTGTTTTGATGTTGCTGCGGTGGAGTGTGTATCTTCCCTGAATCAAGATGTCCCTAGCTTGTTTATCAACCTGATTCAAGGCAGCCCCGTGGTCAATTTGCAGGATGCTATCAACATTTACCGTCAGTCGGCAAGCCTGTACAAGCAGATTTGGACGCTGCGGTCTGATGAGGATGGGCTGGATGCCGATCACCGCCTCATCCATACGCGCGATGAAGCTTTTGGTAAGGCCGTCAATCAAGATTTTGAAATTCAACTGAAGGATGACGATCAAACGGCACTCATTGACATGATTGCTTGGCTTAATGAGGTCGTTGTTGCGGCTTTGCGTGTGGATGAATCCCCCAAGCCAGTTCGCCCTAATTTTTTAAATGCTGCAAGATAAGGATATGGATGCCCCCCAACGAAGAGTAAGCATGAATAAGCGCCGTGATTCCTACGACGTGGAGCAGCGAAGCACCTTGACACCAGTCATCATCACGGCCGTCATTGCCGCCTTTGTGATGCATGCGATGATGTACTTCTCCCTCCCCTACTTGGTCGCGTGGAAGGTGATTGACTTGCCCAATCGTGTTGATCCCATCGAAGAGATTATCCGCATCGTGGCTACTGAGCGAGAGGTGGAGGAGCATATCCCCGATGAAGAAGAGGTACAGGAAAAGGAAACGCCGGACGAGATTGTCGTTACTGAGGAGGAAATTGACCTGATTGATATGGAGTTTGAGGAATTGGTCATGGCCCCTGGTGAGACCGAGCTTGCCGTAGCTGAACCAGAGGTGGAGGAGAGCGTCCCCGCCCCCGAGACCATGCCCTTGGGTGATGCCGCCCTCGATTTGCCTTTAACGCCGCTTCCCGCTGTTGAGGAAAGTTACGTGGAGCCAGCCCCTGTCAACAATAACGATATTGTCGCCAATTTACCATCCGCGGACTTGGGGGATATGGATGAAAGTATTAAGGCTGAATTAAAGTCCAAGGTCGGTCAGTCTGATGGTCTGCCAGATGATAATAGAAGTTTAGAGCAGCTGATGAAAATCCGCAACCCTGGCGCGGCATCGGGTGTTGCGCGCTTGGGGACCGATGTCTTGTTCACATTCGGCAAGGCTCAACTGCTCAACGCCTCGCGCGTGACCATGATTCAGCTTGCTGCACTGATTAGCAAAAATCCCAGTACTCAATTCGTGATTGAGGGGCACACCGATGGCATCGGTCGCAAGGATTACAACGATGTGCTCTCCCTGCAACGCGCGGCTAGCGTGCGTGAATGGCTGAAATCAAATGGCATACCAACTCAAAACGTGTACTTACGCGCCTGCGGAAGCCGCCGCCCCTTGGTGCCGGTAACGGGCACAGCTGATGAGCAGAAGCTTAACCGACGGGTGGAAATTCATATGCGCAAGCAGGGCGAAGAATTGCCTAGTAACTGCTTGGGTGATCAGGTCAAGATTGATATCACTAAATCACCCAGCCAGTACGTCCGTGAGCGTCTTTTGGAGCGCAATGATTTAAAGCAATGAGCGAACTTAGTGAGATTTACCCCGATTGCCCACCAGAAGGAGCTCTTGTGGTGGGGCGTGCAGCCCCCCTCTGCGGCCCCTGTCGCTTTTTGATTAGTCTGGATTTTGATGGCACCTTGCGCAGTAAAATAGGTGACCCCATCAGTAAGGAATTTTTTGAGCTGATGGCCGAGTTGCGTCCCATGGGCGTGCGCTGGGGGATTAACACGGGGCGAAATCTACCCGAGTTGATTCATGAGATAGGCCCATGCCTTCATCACATGCCCGATTTTATCTGCACCTGCGAGCGCTACGCCTACTTCACCGATGAACAGGGCATCGTCCGCCCCGCGGTGGACAATAACGTACGCTGCGAAGATCACAATGAAGCCCTGCGTGCCCAGCACTTAGCGGC
>JAWXTZ010000063.1:0-2902 GCA_044433085.1 Akkermansia sp. | reverse complement strand
AGCGGCAGTCAGGGAAGGCTTAGCTCAAATGGCAGCCATACATCCCAATGTTGTATGGCGCAAGGATCCTCTCGATGAGTTTTCCGTCATTGCAGCGGATGAAACTAGCATGGATGAGCTCTTCCCCTTCCTGCAGGATTTATGCGCGCAGTTAGATGGCTTTTCGCTTCAACGTGCAGGGCGCTACGTGCGCTTCAGCGATGCCCGCTACAACAAGGGTACCGCGCTGGAATGTGTGGTCGAGGCATGGGGCTTAGCCGATGGGCAACTCTTTATTATGGGTGATGGGCACAACGATATCAGTGCTTTCAAGCATTATCCCAAGGCCTTCAATGCCTGCCCCCTCAATGCGCATCAGGAGGTGCTAGACTACGCCCAAGAGTTTGGCGTTTACCACTCCCGTGAAAAGGGGGTGATGGAAGCCATTCAACATTGGCGCCAGCAAATCTGATAAAAAAAGCCCCACGCTTTATGCACTCTCTCGCAATTAGTTTTTAAAGAACATCAATAAAAGCCCTGTTGAAATAGAGCAGCGCATCATCATCATCTTTTTTTTCGCTTAAGGGCACCTCGCAAAATTAGTCGTGATTCGCTTCCAAAACTCATCACGACTAATTGGGCAAGGTCCCCTTGATTCTTTTCTATTGTTTGCCTCAGCGCGAACGGCGGCGGCGCAGCAGCATGCTGGCTAGAGCAATGAGTCCGAGGCTGGTGGTTGAGGGCTCTGGTACATTGGCGTCGCCCCCGCGCAAGCTGACGATGAAGGAGCTGCCATCTTCCGCGGAACCGTGGCTAAGGGTTCCTGATGTGGTGGGGGATTCGAGGATGTAGTTGACTTGAACCTCGTTCAAACAGGCGATTTCTCCATCAATGAGGGTGAAGTCAAATTCCCCCATGGCCATGACTTCATCGCTTAGGTAGACGTTGATGCTTGTCAGCTGAGTTGAGTCAAGGCTGAAGCCATTAGCAATGGTGATGTTGGAGTAGTCGCTCTCGGTGTTGATGTAGAAGTCCAGCGTGGGCGCTTGCAGTTTAAGGTCGCTTTGTAAATCTACATGTGCCGTGCCCTCAACCGAGCCGATGGAGGTGCTGCTTGCCGTCCAAGTATTGCTCTTGACGACAAAGTCGCCTGAATCAAAACTTAAGGCCTGCGTGCCCGCATCGAGATTGCCTTGAATGGTGGTCACGGTGCCGCATTCGCTCATGATGCGGATGCCTTGCTCTGTATTGCGGATGGCTGTGCCCAGACAAGCGGCTGATTCTGCCGTAATGCTTGCTCCGCTAAACACGAGTTGCTGCGTGGTGTTGTAGTCGATGCCTGTGCCTTGGCCTTTGGTGCTTGATGCTTTAATCGTGCCTTTGATGGTGCCTATCTCGCTTCCCCGTACGTAAATGCCAGTTGCGTTGTCAGTTTTAGCAGTGGCTGTAATCTTGCCAGCTATCTCCCCAATGGATGAACCATTTTGCAGCATGATGGCTGTGCTGTCGCCATTGACTTTACATCTGGCTTTGATGACGGCATCCTTGCCTATGTCACCCACGTGGCTTTTATTATCAATGTCAATTGCGATGCAGTCGCTGTCGCCATCGTATTCGTTGAGTACATCGATGGTGCCTCCAATGTATTCTCCCTCACCAGTTGCAATGCTGCTGCCCTCTCGATTGAGATAAATCCCACGTGCGATATTGCCACTGCTACAGTTGGAGTGGTTGATATCAAAACTCATGCTTGTCCAATCGACATCAAAGCCGGTCGAGTCGCCCACCGCATAGGAATCACCTGTCACTTCATCGCCCATCTGTGCCGAGGAGAGACCAAGGCAGCTGACGCCATCTAAGCTACCCAGCATGTAGCCCACCACATGACCCTCACCAGGTGCCAACTTCATCGTGCCAGAGATGGTGCCGATTGTGCCACCCTCCTCGACGCGAATGCCGTACATGGCGGGTGGGTTGGGGTTGATGCAGTTAATGTTGGCGCTCACATTGCCAAGCGAGCCAGTAGAGGTTACCCAAATACCGCAAACATTCCAGCTAAGGCTGGCGATATTAACTGTAATATCGTCAACGACATCAGTTGAGGATTCATCACAGCTAACCTTGAGACCAATTTCGGTGAATATGTTTAGGTTTTCAGCCATGGCTGACGAGGAACTGGCCCAGCTGCACAGGGCAGCAAGGCAAATGGTTTTTAAGAAATAGGATTGTTTCATCTTTAAAAGCAGGTCTTGTTTTGCCTGCCTCTCTGGTATAGCGTCTAACGATGGATGATGCAATTTGTTAAAGCTAATTGTATTAAACAGGTGGGGTGAGATGTGGGTGGTGTCGAGTTCATCATTGTTAAACTTTTTTTTGCGATAGTATTTTTTTGGCACTCCGTCAGATGTGTCGCGTCATTTATTGCATCCTAAAGCAGCAATTGTTGGAGGAATGGCTCGTAGAGCCTTTTCCTCCAACAATTGATACGTGCTCGAACCGCATGCAGTAGTGCAACTCAAGCCTAAAATCGTATAAAGTGCGGGTGTAACCCGCCGAGCGCAGCGAGTTTATGCCGATTTTAGGCTTGAATTGCACGGATGGCTGCGGTACATAGCCGCATCTACGGGATAAGGCTTGGAAATAGAATAATCCATACCGAAACCATTGATTGATAGCTATTCATATTTTCTTGCAGCGCGTTTTTTGTGGCCGCCGCCATACCACAGGCTCCGTGCAATTCAAGCCTAAAATCGGCATAAACCGCTGCGCTATTTATACGACTTTCTTCTTGAGTTGCACTATGCTCTGTGGTATTCGCTGCTATCAGTTGTGGTGGAGAAGGCTCTGCGAGCCTACCCCCCACCACAACTGCCAGCTTAATGTTGAAGGAAGGGGTAATGACGCGACACATCTGACGGAGCGC
>JAWXTZ010000062.1:0-12712 GCA_044433085.1 Akkermansia sp. | reverse complement strand
GCAGAGCTAGGCACCAACTTACCCTCACCAGAACAACGCAAATGCCCGCGTAGCAAGCCAAGCACCACGCCACCCGCCAAGTTGGTGCCTCCCCCAATCCTCGGGCGACAGCCCGCTAACATCTACCGTCGCAAACGCGTTAGCGCACCACCGTGGCAAAAAATCAATACTGCCCATTAGGACGTCGTTGGCGACGATGCTCATCCCTGTCCTCCTTATTGCGCATGTGACCGCGACGGTTGCGCTTCGTAACACGCTCCAGCGTCATCTGACGCTTCTCCGCACGCTTTTCAAGCTCGGCAACCTCCTCCTCCAAATGCAGGAAGTGCTCGTAACGCTCGGCATCAAGGCTACCATCCTCCAGCGCAGCACGAATGGCACAGCCCGCATCCTTGCGGTGGGAACAGTCAGAAAATTTGCATTGCATCGCCAGCTCGGTCAAGTCATCATACTCCGCACGCAAGCTAGCAGAATCCGTCCACATCTGGATTTCGCGCATACCGGGGTTATCAATCAAGACACCACCGCCAGAGAGCACCACCAACTCGCGAGCCACCGTCGTATGGCGACCACGACCCGTGACATCATTGACCTCCCCCGTCTCCAGCCACTCATCACCGAGTAATGAGTTAACAAAAGTACTCTTACCCACACCCGAGGAGCCGACAATCGTCAGCGTCTCACCCTTGGGCACACGACGAAGATGCTTGGGGTAACCCTTGCGCCAGCGGGCGACAATGGGGTAAATTTCCAATTCATCCGTGATGGCACGCAGCTCATCAATCAATACCTGCATTTGTTCCTCCGTCACCAAGTCAGCCTTGTTGATGAGGACAATGGGCTTCGCGCCACTCTTACGGACAAGCGCGAGATAACGCTCCAAACGACGCAAATTATAATCGCTGGCAGCATCCGTCACAATGACAACCGTATCAACATTCGTCCCAATCACCTGTTGCGCCGTGCTGTTACCCGGTGCCTTGCGGGAGAAGCAGGTCTTGCGGGGCAACAAGCCCCGAATGACGGGCAAATCGACACCCTGACCGGGGTCAACCATCACCCAATCACCCACGGTAGGCAAATCGGCATCGCTCACCGCATCATGCCATAACTTACCACTGAGCACCACATCGTGGTCACCCTTACCCTTGGCAATCACCGTAAAATTGATACGTGTCTCACGAATAATGCGCGCAGGATAATAAGTCGGCTGACCCTCCGCCATCTTGTCAAATTGCTTGGCAAAGAACTTGTCCCAGCCCAGCATCTCCATGGTCACCTTCATACAGGCAAAACAGTCACTTGTTCAACAATGCGCATCGCGATTTGTTCCTTGCTATCTTTTTCAAGGGCAATCTCCTTGTCCGCAAAGACAAGCAGCACCTCGTTTTCCTTGGAATCAAAGCCGATATCCGCGCGCGAAACATCATTAGCAACAATCATATCGCACTTCTTACGCTGCAACTTGGTGCGGGCGTAGTTGATGACATCCTGCGTTTCAGCAGCAAAACCGATGAGCGTGCCCTCAAAGCCAAAGACATCGCGCATACTGCCGAGGATATCCTCCGTGCGCTCCAGCTCAATGACCAGCTTTTCGCCCACCTTCTTAATCTTCTGCTCACTATAATCAACAGGGCGGTAATCCGCCACCGCAGCACACATGATGGCCACATCAACACCCTTAAGCATATCGCGCACAGCCTCATACATATCCTTAGCACTCTCCACATTGATAAAATCAACATTGGGCGGGATGGGAAGATTGGTCGGTCCTGAAATCAGCACCACCTCATGCCCCTCATGCCGAGCCGCGCCAGCGAGTGCATATCCCATGCGTCCCGATGAACGATTGGTCAAATAGCGGGCGGGGTCTAAGGCCTCACGAGTAGGCCCAGCGGTGATCAGGAACTTCATGCGCGCTATTATAACAAGTAGCTGCCCTTTATTCAAGGCTTGATAAACAAGAGAAATTCTTGTTGCAAGATGCAACAAATAATGCTATACTGCAACAGTAAGAATCAAAACACCATGAGCACAGCCATTCGTCTACCAAAATCCCTCGTGGAGGATGCTAAGAGGCATGCCTCCATCAATTGCCGCACCGTGCCTAAACAAATCGAGTACTGGTCACTCCTTGGGCGTATTGCCGACGAGAATCCCGACCTTCCCCTCTCTTTCATCAAAAAGACACTCATGGGTCTGAATGAGATAAAAGAAGGCAAAGTTACGAGCTTTAAGCGTCTCGACTAAAGGGCACCTTGCAAAATTAGGCGTGATGAGTTTTGGAAGCGAATTGAGCACTAATTTGGGGCTTGAGAGACCCAAATATTAAATATTTGGGACACGAAAGCTACAAATTGGTGCCAATTTGCGACAAAAATCGCACGATTGACAGTGAACTCGGATTCATCTTTGATTCAGTACTAATTTTGCAAGGTGCCCTAAAGGGAAGCAGCAATGTTGGAAATACGTCAAACCCACAGCTTTGAAAAAGCTTACAAGCGACTGCACGCCAATCAACGAGCAGACGCCAATGCGGCTATTGACCAAATTATCAACGACCCGCTCATCGGAGTTCAAAAGAAAGGCGACTTGCGCTCCATTCGGGTTCACAAGTTCAAGATGCAGCGGCAACTCACCCTTCTAGCCTACAGCACGAAGACGAGATTCTCGTTCTCACCTTCATTACCATAGGGTCGCACGAGAATTTTTACAGAGACATCAAAAGCTGAAAAACAAAGTTTACGAACGATTCAATCGGCATGGGGCTAAACTGATTCCCACATAGAGAATCAGTGAACCTAGCAAGCCGTAGGCGACTTGGGCGGCGCTGCTGGCTTGCCAGCAGGTGGGGAGATTTAGTCCGAATTGTATTGCTAGGTTGTAGCCACAATAGAGTAGAGCCCAAATCATGCTGGCTAAGGCGGCTCGATTGCTGCCGCGCTTCCAGATGTAGCCTAGAATGAGGGGGACGAAGGCACCAGTCGTTATCAAATCAGCGGCTATCCATGAGATTTCCAATATGGAGCGGATTTGAAGGGCGATGAGCAGCGCAAGGAGTGTTGCCCCGAGGGTCGCGTAGCGGGCGGTGCGCAGTTGATTACCCTTGGATTGAATGTCCAGCGTCCATGTCATGGCGGCGGTGTTGAGCAGGGAATCCATGGTGGACATGATGGCGGCACTGATGCCCACAAAGACGAAGGCGCCCATGAGGGGGTGCATCTCATGGATGACGATGGCCGAGACGATGCCGCCCGCAGGTAGTTCTTTGTACAGAACGATGCCCGCCATGCCTGTCAGCACGACGATGAGGTAGAGCGGGATGAAGGCTAGCAGGCTCATTGCTGTCATACGCTTGGCTTCCTTGGCATTGCGCGTGGCGCTGATGCGCTGCCAGACATTCGCTTGAATCGCCCACGCAAGGCTGAAGGTGATGACATAGACCGCGTATTGTTCAAAACCAGCACTCAAACTCATGAAATCGGCCTTGCCCGATTGTTCGGCAGCAAGTGCAATAGCATCCCAGCCACCAGCACGCGACCACGCGAGCGCGAATACGACAAGCGCAGAGACCAGCAGCAGGACAAACTGCACGATATCGGTCAGCACCACCCCTCGAAATCCCCCGAAGAGCGAGTACAAGAGTACAATACCCGTTCCCAGCAGCACCGCCACTTCATAATTCATCCCCATGTATTGACCGAAGAATTGTCCAATCCCCACCATTTGGGAGGCTGCGGTAAAAATCATGAAGAGCAAAATCATCACCGAGAGCAACTTCGCGACGAGGGGAGAATAGCGCGCGGCCATCATCTGCCCCTGCGTCAAGTGATTGACCCGCCTGATAGCCCCCGAGGCTAGGAACATGAACAGGCAGGATAAAATTACAGGAACACCATAATACCAAAAGGCACCTAGACCATCCTCAAAAGCCAAGTCGGCTGTTGATAAGGCTGAACCCGCGCCCCACCATGAGGCAATAAAGGTCAGCGATAGTGCCCAAAAGGGCAAGCTGCGCCCCGCGAAGAAGTAATCGAGCGCATTCTGATTTTTCTTCTCCCTCAGCACAATGAGGATGAGGATGCCAAAATAGAGTAAAAGCCCTACAAAAGCAAAGAGATGAAGCGGCGAACTTGTCATGGACAACGGAGAGCTTAGCAAGTTTTTATGCTACTCACAAGCTTAAACCTTGACCCTTGCGATTCTTCAGGTAAAATCCTTATTTGTTATCGCTTTGCAAGTTTATTTTTCACTTGTTAGTTGATTAACTTTAAGGAGCAGCGGTGCTTCATTATCCAATAAAGCCCCGCAAGAGCTCATTTCACCTTCATCCATACCTGCCCTCCGCTAAGAAGCAATCAAGCCACGTCACGGGGCTGTGGTGCGGCTTTTTGAAAAGAATGTTGCTTGATTATTATTCGCATGTGGAGAAGAGGATGCGCCCAATCTCATCCACTGGCAAGTTGAGCATGGCGAGCAAGTCGCTGACGAGCTTCTTGCTGACCCCGATTTGACGTGCTGGGTCGGTGGCATCGGGAAGCTCTGGTCAATGGGTATTTGATTAAAAGTCAAACTAGTGCTGCGTCTTATCATGCGACTTTAGTCGCAAATCGGCGCTCTTTTTCAGCAATAGTTGAAGTCTTGATATCTACATAATCTTCATGAGCTATTAGTCAGAGCGATGTGACATCATTTGATTCAAACGAATTGCTTGTCTCGGCTCTCATAAAGTGGTAAACTCGGCTCATGCAAATTAGTTTGAACTCCCCACTCGATATGCACCTCCACCTGCGCGACATGAACATGCTCAAGCTGGTAGCTCCGCTCTCCTCTGAATTTGCGGGTGCGGTCATCATGCCCAACCTCGTCCCCCCCGTCTGCGAGGCCGAGGCGATGAAGGCTTATCAAGACCGTGTGATGAGTGCTGTTCAAACAAAAGCGTTTACGCCCCTGATGACTCTTTTCCTCACCCCTTTGGATGAGAAGGCTATTGATGCGGCTCAGGCATGCCCTAGCTTCTTTGGTTTCAAACTCTACCCCGCTGGCATCACCACCAACAGTGAAGGCGGCTGCGCCAACATCGCGGAAGCGGACAAAACCCTGCGCATTTTGGAGGAGCGCGGCATCCCCCTTCTCGTCCATGGAGAGAGCCACGGCTTTGTCATGGATCGCGAGGCCGAGTTCCTGAGCATCTACCGCCAACTGGCGACGAAATACCCCAAGTTAACCATCAGTATGGAGCACATCACGACCGCAGCCGCGCTTGACCTGCTGGATGAGTTTGAAAATATTTGTGCCACCGTCACCCTGCAACACCTGCTCATCACCTTAGATGATGTCGCTGGTGGTGCCCTGCAACCTCACCTCTTCTGCAAACCGATTGCCAAGCGCCCAGCTGACCGCGATGCGCTGCTTTCGGCAGCTCTTGCGGGCAATCCTAAGCTGATGTTTGGTAGTGACTCTGCCCCCCACCCCCGCTGCAAGAAGGAATCCTGTGGCTGTGCTGCTGGCGTCTTCACCAGCCCAGTCTCCCTGCCCAAATTGGCGGAGGTTTTTGTTGCCAACAAGGCAGAGAAACAACTGCAAGCGTTCATCAGCGACAATGCCCAACAGATTTATGGTATCAAGCCCGCTGCCAAGACGGTCGTGCTGCATGACGTCCCCATGAGTGTCCCTGCCCGCTACCAAAGCTATGGTGAAGAAGTGGTGCCCATGTTCGCGGGCGAAACCCTGCCTTGGAGCGTGAAAGAAATCCGCTAAATCGCCCCGCACCTATGGAGGAAGTCCCCATCCCCTCGGCCGAGGAGCTTCGCGCCCTACTGGCGGATATTGCCAAGACCACCATGCCCTATGGCATGTATGGTCCCGTCAAGTTTCCGCCCAGCGGCTGCCCCATCATGGATTTACCTGCCGAATACCTTGACTGGTTCGCCCAGAAGGGCTTCCCCAAGGGCAAGCTTGGGCGGCTGATGGAGCAATGCCTGCTCATCAAAAATGCAGGTCTCGATAAGCTCTTCACCCCCTACCGCAAAGCAAATGGCGGTCGTCGCCAATACCGCAACCAAAAGTAACTACCAACATGCTTAAAAACATCCTCCTCGCCGCCCGCCCTAAAACCCTTGCAGCAGGCATTGTCCCTGTTTGGGCGGGTTGCATGATTGTCTGGAAATACGCCAACCTAGCCAGCAACCCCTTGGGTATTGAACTCAATTGGATGCTGGCCGTCTACACGCTGCTCAGCTGCCTCTGCATCCAGATTGCCTGCAACTTCTTCAATGATGCCATTGATGCCACCAACAAGGCCGACACCGCCAAGCGACAAGGTCCCAAACGCATCACCGCCAGTGGGCTGATGAGCCCACGAAGCGTTCAACTATGCGGACTCACCTTTTTAGGCTTGGCTGCCCTGCTCTCCATCCCCCTCATCATGGAGCGCGGCTTGAGCATCCTCGCCATCGGTATTCCCAGCATGATTTTGGCCTACGGCTACACAGGTAAACCCTTCCGCCTCGCCTACCGTGGGCTGGGGGAGGCCTTCGTCCTTCTCTTCTTCGGTCTCATTGCCGTAGCTGGTACGGTTTACGTTCAAATTGGTTGGCAAGAGCTCTTTGCCAAAATCTACGGAGCCACCATCATCATCGGCATTCAATGTGGGCTACTCAGCTGTGTGCTCATTGAAGTCAACAACATCCGTGACCGCAAGGAGGATGCCACCACTGGCAAACGCACCCTCGCGGTTCGCTTGGGCGACAAAAAGGCAAGGCACCTTGCCATGGCCTTCATCCTTGCCCCCTACATCACCCTCAAACAAACCTACTTTTTCATCCCCGACATCCAGTGGAACATCATTTGGTTGGCCCCAGCCCTCGTTGCCCTCTACCTGCTGCTCAAAATCCGCAAGATGCCCGCCGACAAGCGCATGAATGTGCTATTGGGTTTTTCCGCCCTGCACCTCATTTTATTTGTCAGCGCCATCACATGGGGGTAAAATGATAGCCAATCGCGCGATTTATTCCTCAATAAAACAAGCTCATTCCTATGAAAGTACACGAACGTTTCTTAAAGTATGTCCAAATTCATACAACCTCCGACCCAAACTCAAGCTCATGCCCATCTGCCGAGCGAGAGTTTGATTTGGCCAAAATCTTGGTAAAAGAATTGTTAGACATGGGCATTAGCGATGCCCGAGTTGATGAACACTGCTATGTTTATGCGAGCTTACCTGCTACCCCCGGCTATGAAAAAGCACCAGCCATCGGACTGATTGCGCATATGGATACAGCCCCAGATGCCAAGGGTGAAAACGTCAAGGCGATTTTGCATGAAAACTATCAGGGAGGGGATGTCATACTACCTGCAACAGGTGATATCATGTCGGTGGAGAAGTTTCCGTTCTTACGCGAGATGAAGGGAGAAACACTCATCACAACAGATGGAACAACCTTATTGGGTGCTGATGATAAAGCTGGCATTGCAGAAATCATGACGGCTATTGAAACAATCATCAGCGAAGAGATTGCGCATGGTCGAATCTGCATTGCGTTTACACCTGACGAAGAGATTGGCGCCGGCACTGATGCCTTTGACATCAAGGGATTTGGTGCTGATTTTGCCTACACCGTTGATGGCGGTAACGCCGGTGAAATCGAATATGATAATTTTAATGCCGCAGAAGCCACGGTGTCCATCACAGGTTTTGGCGTACACCCTGGTAGTGCCAAAAACATCATGCTCAACGCCAACAACCTCGCGTTGGAGTTCCATCACAGTTTACCTGCGCTGGATAGACCAGAACACACTCAAAATCGAGAAGGTTTTTATCATCTCCACCACATCCAAGGTGACGGCTCAAAAGCGGAGCTCAACTATTTAATTCGAGACCATGATTTCATGAGCTTTAATCACCGCAAGCAAAGCTTGAGAAAAATTGCAGAAGTCTTCAATGAAAAGTACGGTCAAGCTACAGTCGAGCTGACTATCAAGGATAGTTATTTGAACATGCTCGAAAAAATTAAGGAACACTTCCACCTCGTTGAAACAGCGCGCGAAGCAATTAAGCAGGCTGGTTTAGTCGTGCAAGAGCCCCCCGTGCGTGGCGGAACCGATGGAGCCCATTTAAGCTGGGAGGGCTTGCCCTGCCCCAATCTTGGCACTGGTGGCTTCAACTTCCATGGGACATTTGAATGCACGACCATTCAACGAATGGAAAAAGCGACACAAGTCATCATTAATATCGTGAAGCTTTATCGGGACAAATCATTTGCCATAGAAATGCGCGATTGTTTATAAATTTTAAAACAGGCTATTTTAAGCTCGCTTTCAGCGCCTTAATATGGCATTCTATTCAACGAACATATGAGCGAAACCATCACACCCCCCTATCGTCGTATTCTTCTTAAATTGAGCGGTGAAGCCCTGCGCGCCCCTGGCAGTAAGGATAATATCTCGCCGGAGATTGTTGCACGTATTGCTAAAGAAATTGCTGAAGCTCAACAAAAGGGCAATCTTCAGATTGCCGTTGTTGTCGGTGGTGGCAATATTTGGCGTGGTGCCAAGGCTAGTGTTCGTGGGATGGATCGCCCTACTGCTGACTATGTTGGCATGCTGGCAACCGTGATGAATGCGCTTTCCATCTGCTCTGCTGTTCAAGAGGCAGGCGTGCAATGCCACGTTCAAAGTGCTATTGAAATGAAGAATGTCGCGGAACCCTACGAGCGCAATTTTGCCCGCACTTGCCTGCGCAAGGGCGAGGTTGTCGTCTTTGCCGCTGGCACAGGTAACCCCTTCTTCAGCACAGACACAGGTGCCGCGCTGCGCGCTTGCGAAATTAATGCCGATGTCGTCATGAAGGCCACCTCCGTCGATGGTGTTTACACCGCTGACCCCAAGGTTGACCCAAGCGCTACTCGCTTTGACACAATCAGCTATGAAGAGTGCATCAAGCGCTCCCTCAAGGTCATGGACCAAACCGCATTTACCCTTTGCCGAGATAATGGCAAGCCCATTGTTGTCTTTGATATGCATGAACCTGGCAACATCACCCGCGCCCTCCTTGGCGAACGCATTGGCACCATCGTCAACGCTTAAACACTTTCATCAATAACATTTAACAATATCATATATTATGGACGAAGCAACACTCCTCGAAGAAACAGAATTCAGCATGCAAGGTGCCATTGAAAACCTTCAACGCGACCTAGATGGCGTTCGTACAGGTAAGGCAACACCCTCCATCGTTGACAACATGGACATTTTTGTGCAAAGCTACGGCAGCAGCATGAAGCTTAAAAGCATTGCCGTTGTCTCCACCCCTGATGCACGCAGCATCCTGATTCAACCCTTTGACCCAAGTACGCTCAACGACATCAAGCGTTCCATCGACGAAAGCCGCCTCAACCTCAACCCCATGATTGATGCTCGTTCCGTCCGCATCAACATCCCCGAGCTCTCGGGCGAACGCCGTAAGGAGCTTTGCAAGTACACGAAGGGATTGGCTGAAGAAGGTCGCGTACGCATCCGCGCCTCCCGTAAAGAAGGTATGGACGGCATCAAGAAACTCAAGGCTGACAACATCTTGACCGAAGATGGTGTTCGCGGTGCCGAAGAAAAAGTCCAAAAGCTCACCGATAAGTACGTCAAGGTGGTTGAAGAACTTGTCGTCGCTAAGGAAAAAGACATCATGACCATCTAATCATTCCCCTTACCTTTTTATCACACCCAACAACTATCTTACAATGAGTACACCTACCAACACAAATGTCCTTGCAGAAGGCATTGAAATTATTGGCTCCATCCGCTTCCAAAACGACATGCATATCGATGGCAAAATTGATGGCAAGATTGAATCCGACTCCGGCAAGGTCACCATCGGTGAACTGGCTAACGTCAAGGGCGACATCGAAGCTGGCGACGTCTTCGTCTACGGCAATGTCGAAGGCAACATTAAGAGTGCTAGCTGCCATTTAAACGAGCATGCCACCATCACGGGTGACATTACCACACAAGCCCTCTCCATGGAGCGTGGTGCCCGCCTCAAGGGCCACACCAACATTGGCTAAATAGCCACGGCTACAAGAGCATTTCCCAACACAGCATCTCTAACGAGGTGCTGTGTTTTATTCTTTTGCCCTTCTACCGCACTGCTATGCCCCTACAGCACAGCTAAGCCCCTATAGGGCACCTCTCTGCAGCAATACAAAAAGCAGGCCTGCTACGTTAAGGTAGACAGGCCTGCTCTCAATTTCAAGTAAAGTAGTATTAGTCAAGCGTTGGCTTGAGCTTAAGAACTTCGCTCTTGAGTTCCTTACCAGCAGTGAATTTAACGCGGCAACGAGCAGGGATAACAACGTCCTTTTCAGGGGAGCGTGGGTTACGACCTACCTTTTCCTTCACTGTTTGTACTTCAAACTTACCAAATTTGCGGAAGATAACGGACTTACCTTCGGTAAGAGATTCGGCAAGAATGTCGATGGTAGCAAGGAGGGCTTTGAAAGCGGTGGCTTGGTTGAGACCAGTTCTTTCAGCAATCAGAGCTGCAACTTCTTTCTTAGTGATTACTTTTGATTGGGACATGTAAAGAAAATACCATAGTTTCAAATAATTACAAGGATTTACTTCAAAAAAGACACACTTTTTAACAAAAAATATATTTCTTAACAAAAATATCGCTAAACCACACATAGAAAAGGCACAACCTAAAGGTTGCGCCTTTCTTTTGATAGTTATAACTTAATTCAACTTGATAATCAAGAAAACTTATATAAATAAGCCTTTAGGTCCTTATTTTGCCTTTTTTGCTGTGCTGGACTTTTTGCAGCCCGTTTTGCATGATTTAGCGGCCTTAGGAAGTGCCTCAAGCTTGCGTTCATCGGGGCTCCAGCTCCAATCCCAGCGGGAGAGGGAGGTGAAACAGGCACCCAGCAAATCGACCGAGGCTTGAATATCCACCTTGTGGGACATTTCAATGCTTTGGTGGACGTTGCGTACAGGAATGGAGACAGAGCCAGTGATGGCACCACCTGCGGTAAACTTCTGCATGGCTCCAGCATCGGT
Source organism: Akkermansia sp. (assembly GCA_044433085.1). GTDB lineage: Bacteria > Verrucomicrobiota > Verrucomicrobiia > Verrucomicrobiales > Akkermansiaceae > Akkermansia. Next base: position 1,660 of record JAWXTZ010000062.1, on the reverse strand, counting down.
ACCACCTGCGCTGAGCAGTTCCAATTGATAAGGAATCTTGGATTCTTCGCAAAGGGCGGTCATAAAGCCTACAACGCGCTTGTCGGTAATCAGGGTACCATCATAAACCTTGATGGCGGTACCATCACCCAGCTTGGTGCATTTTTCATGACCAGCAGAGCCAGGGCCGTCATTGGCGATGGTGACATCCAAGGCAAAGGCAAAATCGGGTTGAATCTTCAAGGTGGCGGCTTGGGCACCACGAAGGCCTACTTCTTCCTGCGTCGAGAAGACGGCGTAGAGGTCATAGTCAGGCAAATTCTTGCTTTCGACGATATTGCGAACGGCTTCAATGAGCATGTAGCAACCACCGCGGTTGTCGATGCTCTTGACATTGAGGCAGTCGCCCATTTCAATCAAATCACCGATGCGGGTGATAGGGTCGCCAATCTTGACAATCTTTTCAACTTGCTTTTTGGTCATGCCTACATCGACCACATAGTCGGTGACTTCTGGCATCTTGGCACGTTCGGCAGCAGTCATCACGTGAATGGCCTTCACGCCCATGCAACCGGGGATGTCCTTCTTGCCATGAACCGTCACGCGTTGGGCGGTGAGGGTCTTGGCATCAAAGCCACCAAGGGGGAGAATGCGGATGAAGCCGTCATCGTCAATGTGGCGCACGATGAAACCAATTTCATCCATGTGTGCGGCACACATCACCTTTTTGTCGGAACTCTTACCTTTAAGCAGGGCGATTACGTTGCCCATATTATCCACTTCGATGGAATCGGCAAGTGGTGTCATCTCACGGATGACTACTTCACGGATACCATATTCGAAACCAGGTGCGCCAGAGACTTCGCAAAGCTCTTTAAACAGTTGTACGTTCATCGCCTTCAACTATACTCCAACGGTCAGAGATAGCAAGGAGATAAATAGGCATCTAGCCAAATTCCATCGCTCCACTTGTTCACAACACGCCCTCTTTTATTGTGAATAACTTGTGAATAAGTGTGAATAAGTGGGTGAATAAGGCGATTCTTTGGGAATAAGTCCTCAAGCAGCCACGAGTCGCCAAGAAACTTATTCACACGTCTATCAAACTGAATCCCAGTCGATAAAGATACTTATTCACATGCAATCCTTACGGATACAACGAGTATCATTAAGTGCTGACTTGTCATTGTGAATAACTTTTCCAGTTGTGGGAATAAGTCCGCATACTGACAGATTAAGCGCGCAGCTGCGCATACTTGGACTTGCAATGGGCGAAGAGATTGTGTTTAATGGTTTCATGCGTGATAGGGATGAACAGAAGAAGCGATTAGTGCTCCTTGCACTCGCCCTCTCACTACTCCTCCATGCCTTGGGTATTGCCCTGCTCTACTATCTTGCACCAGAGCTATCCGCCCCCACGCAGCACAAGGCCGAGCCATCGCGCCAGCTCAAGATTGTCCGAGAGAAGCAAGAGGACACTGAGCATACGCCAGCCACGCCAGAAGAGCAAGAGGTTGAGCCACCTCGCTTCGCCAAGACCAGCGCGGAAACGCCAGAGCAAGCACCCAAAGAACCCGACTACATCGGTCAGCGCGACACGGCTATCAGCGGGGATGAACGCGCCTATAAGGAGCAAGATGAATCACAAGATACCCCCGCCATGACAGGTGCCGACAGGGAT
>JAWXTZ010000061.1:0-12757 GCA_044433085.1 Akkermansia sp. | reverse complement strand
AAATAAGATCAAAATCACCCCATTTTAAGCCAATTTCTCCTTATTTTACACCTGTAATCAATTAACACCAAGTGACTTAAAACGCAAAAACAAAATAAGCAAACTGCAATGTGCTTATTTTGACATGATGTGTAAAATAAAAGCCGCCTAAGATGTTTAGGCGGCTTTTATGGGAAGTTGTGAAATGGTATTAGTTCCACTCAAGCGCGTCAATCGCTTCGCGCATTTCCTTGACGGCAGTTGCCAGTCCGACAATCAGGGCGCGGGCGATGAGGGTGTGCCCAATGTTGAGTTCGTGCAGGTGGGGCACGGTGGTCAAATCGGCGAGGTTGCTCAGTTGCAGTCCGTGTCCTGCGTGGACTTCCAGCCCGAGGCTTTGGGCGAGTTCGGCTCCTGCTTTCAGGCGTGCGACTTCTTCATCGCGTTCTGCCCCAAAGACGTTGGCGAAGTGTCCGGTGTGCAGCTCAATCATGGGGGCTCCGATGGCGGCGCTGGCCTTGATTTGTTCGGGCACGGGGTCGATGAACATGCTGACCTTGCAGCCGGCTGCCGTCAGTTGGGCAATCATGGGGGTGAGTTCGTCAACGCGTGAGGCGACGTCGAGCCCGCCTTCGGTGGTGATTTCTTCACGTCGCTCGGGGACGAGGCACACGTAGTCGGGTTTGAGCTTGCAGGCGAATTCAATCATCTCGGGGATGGCGGCCATCTCCAGATTGAGGGGAAGCTTGATTTGCTCGCGTACGGCGATGGCATCGGCATCTTGCATGTGGCGACGGTCTTCGCGTACGTGCAGGGTGATGCTGTCGGCTCCTCCTGCTTGGGCGGCTTGCGCGATTTCGATGATGTTGGGTTCTACTTGGGGTTGGTCAAGCATGGTGGCATAGCGGGCTTGACGTAGGGTGGCGGCGTGGTCGATGTTGACTCCGAGTAACATGGTTTTTTTGATGGGATAGGTTTTTGCGCTTTGCGTTTGCGACGGTAGATAAGTGCGCGCTTTCAGCGCGGGGAGGGGGGAGTCGCCCAATTGGGCGGGTGGTTCGGGGGCTTGGCTTGCCTCGCGGGCGTTTGGTGGGGACAGGGGAGGGTCAGTTGGGCGACTGGCTCTGCCAGCTCTGCCGAGGGCGTCTCCCGACGGGCTGAGACTTTGTCTCAGACTCTAGCGGGGCTTTGCCCCTGCACCCCACTGGGGATTGTCATCCCCAGACCCCGTTCACGATGCTTCGCATCGTTGCGTGCTGCGCTGCTCTGTCTTATGCGGCGCTCTATTTAAAAGCAAGTTCCCAGCCACCGCGCGTTTACGATGACTGGGAAAAAGGCGTTCTATCAGCGGTCTTTAGTGCAAGAAGTGACGTGCACCTGTGAAGACCATGGCGATGCCTGCTGCATCTGCCGCTGCAATGACTTCTTCATCTCGGATGGATCCACCCGGTTGAATGCATGCTGTCGCTCCCGCGTCAATCGCGGTTTGAAGACCATCAGCAAATGGGAAGAGGCCGTCCGATGCAATGACGCTGCCCTTGAGCTCAAGTCCTGCTTGTTCGGATTTCCATACGGCAATCTTCGCCGAGTCAACGCGGCTCATTTGCCCCGCGCCAATTCCCAAGGTGCCGTTCTTGTCGGTGAAGACGATGGCGTTGGAGTGTACTTGCTTGCAGACACGCCAAGCAAAGCGCATGGCTTCCATTTCATCAGCGGTTGGTACGCGCTTGGTGACGACCTTGCTTTCAAGGTCTTCCAGTCCCAAGGCGAGGTCGTCGCGCTTCATGGTCATGATGCCACCAGGTGCGGTGCGAATCATTGGGAATTTGCAGAATTCTTTCCATGCGTCCATGTCGATGCGTAAGACGCGGCAGTTCTTCTTCTTTTGAAGGAGGGCACGTGCTTCTGGCTCGTAGTCCGGTGCAATGATGACGTCGGTGAAGATGGCGCCAACGATGCGGGCCAATGCTTCGGTCATGGGGCGGTTCATGACGATGACTCCACCAAATGGTGCTTGGGTGTCTGTTTGGTAGGCGCGCTTCCATGCTTCAACCAAGTCTTCATCGTCTTGACCAACGCCACATGGGTTGGTGTGCTTGAGGATGGCGACGGTGGGGCGTCGGAAGTTCATGATGAGCGAAGCTGCTGCATCAACGTCCAAGATGTTGGTGTAGGAGAGTTCCTTGCCTTGAAGTTGGGTGACGATGCTGTCAAAGTTTCCGTACAAGACGCTGGTTTGGTGTGGGTTGTCACCGTAGCGCAGGGCTTGGAAGAAGGGCAGCGAAAGGCTGAAGCTGTTCTTGGTGCTGTCATCCGCGCGGTGTCCCAAGTAGTTGGAGATGGCGGTGTCGTAGGTGGATGTGCGCATGAAGACTTTGATGGCGAGCATTTCGCGTGTCTTCAAGGTGGTGTTGCCGTTGTGGCGTTCCATTTCATCCAAGATGGTGATGTAGTCCGCTGGGTCGCTGACGACGGTGACGGAGCTGTAGTTCTTAGCGGCCGAGCGCAGCATGGATGGACCACCAATGTCAATTTTTTCAATGGCTTCGGCAAGGGTAACACCTTCCTTAGCAATTGTTTCTTCAAATGGGTAGAGGTTGACGCAAACCAAGTCGATGGTGGGAATGTCGTTGTCGGCAGCTTGTTGTTGATGTTCCTCCAAGTCGCGGCGTTGAAGCAGACCACCATGCACCTTGGGGTGAAGGGTCTTGACGCGACCGTCAAAGAGTTCTGGAGCACCCGTGTAGTCGGAGATTTCCGTTACTGGCAAACCGAGTTCTTGAAGGTACTTGCATGTACCACCGGTGGAGATGAGTGTGACTCCTTGAGCCACAAGACCTTTTGCGAATTCGTCGAGACCTGCTTTATCGGAGACCGAAATGAGGGCACGCGTAATTTTAGCTGCTTGATTTGTTTCCATGAGTGCGATTGGGTGAGAACCAGTTGATTCTTTCTCGCCCCAAGGTACACCCTAAGACCATGAAATGCAAGCCTATTTTTTTTAAAATGGGGAATTGGGAACTGAGTCGCTGCGCTCCAATTGGGAATTGGGAATGGGGAATTGGGAATTAAAATAGAGCGCCCTAATGGGCGGGGTAGCAAAGCAAGTTCGACGTAGCATTTGCTTTGCTCCCTATCATCGGGCGAAGCACGCTAAATTGATAATTCCCAATTCCCAATTCCACATTCAAATAAGGCTTGCCTTATTTGGTAGGTGCTTCTGCTTGCTCTTTGGCAAAGAGTGCTTGTGGGAGGAAGGTTCCTGTCTCCTGCCAGTGGCGGATGGTCAATCCTGCTACAAAGGAAAGGATGAGCACGGCTGCCACGTAGGCGGGGGAGATGCCTGCTTCGCTTTGCTTGAACTTCTGCATTTTGAAGACGGCGGGCATCTTGCCGCTCTTGAGCTTACCTTTGCCTTTACCCTGTGGTGAGGCGGGGGTAAAGCTGGGGTCAATCTTGTGCTCTGGAAGATGTGTTTTAGGGTGCTCTGGTGTGGGTGCTGGGTTAAGGAAGGCATCGATATTGGGACCAGCAGGGGCAGCTTCTGGCTCTGGCGTAGCTGCTACAGGCGCGGGTGCAGCTTGTTCGGCTTCTGCATAGTAGCTCAGGTAGCAATTGCCAATGTGGTATTGCATGTTTTCTTGCAGGGCTTCTTGCTTGAGTTTGCCGCCTTCGACAATGGTGCCGTTGGAGGAGTTTTCATCGGTAATGATGTGTACCCCATCAACATAGGCAATGGAACAGTGCAAGCCCGAGATGCCAATCACATCGGGCAGTGAAATGAGACAATCTTCATTGCGCCCAATTTCCACACGAACATTGGGGTTGTTGGGGAGTTTGTACTTATTCTGCGTGCCATCTGCCTTGGTAATGAAGATAAAAGCCATAACGTCTACTAGTATGCCATAGCAGCTTCAGAAAGCAATAAAAAAGGAGTGCTTTTTTATTGCTTTGCTCCAATTCTCAATTGAGCACAGCCTTCGGCTGTGCGATAAAAAGTCTTGTCGCTTCTTTATTGCTCTATTATACTAGGCTCATGGCTATTTCAGAGGAACTTTTTGAGCGCGCTTGTCGCGTGATTCCCGGTGGGGTTAATTCCCCCGTTCGTGCTTTCCGACGTTTGGAGCGCGCCCCTTTTTTTGTGACGCGCGCCAAGGGCTGCAAGTTGCATGATGAAGATGGCCGAGAATATATTGACTACATTGGCACTTGGGGACCTGCTATTTTGGGGCATGCGCCCGATTGTGTAATCTCCGCTGTCCAACAAGCGGCTACAGCGGGCTTGAGCTATGGCACCCCCACCCGCGTGGAGGTGGAGATGGCGGAGTTGCTCTGCGCCCAAATCCCCTCGGTCGATAAAATTCGCATGACCAACAGCGGGACAGAGGCGACCATGAGCGCCATTCGCTTGGCACGTGGCTACACGGGGCGCAAGTACATCATCAAATTTACGGGCTGCTACCATGGTCATGTCGATAGCTTGCTGGTAGCCGCTGGCAGTGGTGCGCTGACCCATGGCGAGCCTGACAGCGCAGGTGTCCCTCGCGAGTTTGTCGAGCTCACCCTCACGCTACCTTACAATGACCGCGCGGCCTTGGAACAAGCCTTCGCCCAGTACGGTGCCGACATCGCTGGTGTCATTGTGGAGCCATACCCTGGCAACGCTGGCTTCTACCTGCCTAAGGATGGCTACTTGGACTTTTTGCGTGAAATCACTGCGCGCTACGGTGCCCTGCTCATTTTTGATGAGGTGATGACAGGTTTCCGCATCTCTCCCGCTGGCGTGCAGGGTAAGCTGAATATCACCCCTGACGTGAGCTGCTTTGGCAAAATTATTGGTGGTGGTCTGCCCGTGGGTGCCTTTGGTGGTCGCGCGGACATCATGGACTGCCTCTCCCCCCTCGGTGCCGTTTATCAAGCGGGTACGCTGAGCGGCAACCCCGTCGCCATGGCGGCTGGCTTGGCGCAAATTAAGGAGCTTAACAGCACCGATGCCTACGCGCGTTTGGAGGTGTTAGGTGCCCGATTGGAGGAAGGCGTGCGCCGAGCCATGCGCGATACAGGCAAAAATTTTACCTTCAAGCGTGCGGGTTCCATGTTTGGGCTCTTCTTCACCGATGGGGATGTCTACGACCTCAATTCTGCGATGAAGTCGGACTTTGGGCTCTTCCGCCGCTATTTCCTCTCCATGTTGGAGCAGGGGGTCTACGTGGCACCATCGGCCTATGAAGCTGGCTTTATTTCAACGGCTCACAGCGAGGCTGATATCGACCACACGGTCGAGGCGATGAAACAAGCCTTTGCTTCTTTATAAGTTAAGCTTGCTTAATTCTAATCTTATGGTAGACTAGTCGCGCAGTATGATTACAGACCAAGAGGGATTAGCACATTGGAAAAAGCGAGCAGCACGCCAGCCCGAAGGGCGCGTGGTATTAGATTTGGAGGCCGACAGCCTGCATCGGTACAGCGAAAAGCTCTGCTTGATTCAGTATGCCGATGCCGAAGGTGTGACTATCATTGACCCCTTGGCTATCGAAAACATGCGCCTCTTCAGCGACTGGCTCAGCGAGACCGATGTCTGGATGCACGGGGCTGATTACGACATGAGCCTCTTTCAAAATGCCTATGGCACACTGCCCCACATGATTTGGGACACGCAGATTGCCGCACGCTTTTTAGGATTCACCCACTTTGGGCTGGCCGCCTTGGTTGAGCATTTCTTTGGTGTGGTGATGAGTAAAACCAACCAAAAGGCCGACTGGGGCAAACGCCCCATCAGTGAGTCCATGCAGGAGTACGCGCAGGGTGATGTCAAGTTCATGCTTCAAATGGCGGATATCCTCGTGGAAAAACTCAAGGAGCTGGGTCGCTACGACTGGTTTGTCGAAACTTGCGCCCACAGTTTGGAAAAGGGTCGCGAACGCCACCAGCACACGCATCATGATGCGTGGCGCATCAAGGGTAGCGGTAAATTTAACCGTCGCGGGCTCGCCGCACTCAAAGCCCTGTGGACATGGCGCGATAAGGAGGCGGCCGATTGGGATAGACCCTGCTTTATGGTCTGCTCCAACGACGACCTCTTGCGTTGGAGTTTAGCTCTGCAAGAATTCCGTAGTGCGAACCCACGTCGCAACTTCCACAGCCACCGTGCCGCCCGCTTTAATAGAGTGATTGAGCGATTCCATGGCATGGATGAGGAGGATTATCCCAAACGCGCCCCCCGCGTCAAGCGTGCGGTCGATGAGCAATTTGACGAACGCTACGACAAATGGGCCGCCAAGCGCAATGCGGTTGCACAAGAGCTGGGTATCGAAGCCTCTTTCCTCGCCTCCCGCATCGTGCTGGAATCCATCGCTGCTGACGAAGAGCAGGGCTTAGCCCAGCTCATGAACTGGCAGCGCGAGTTGCTGACAAAGTAAGAGCAAGGCAATAAAAAAAGGGCGCTCGGTGCTCTTTTTTGTTGCTTAAGGGCACCTTGCAAAATTAGGCGTGATGAGTTTTGGAAGCGAATTGAGCACAAATTTGGGGCTTGAGAGGCCTAAATATTAAATATTTGGGACACGAAAGCTACAAATTGGTGCCAATTTGCGACAAAAATCGCACGATTGACAGTGAACTCGGATTCATCTTTAATTCAGTACTAATTTTGCAAGGTGCCCTTAAGATGGAAGGATTTTACTTCTGATAAATTCGCTCACGGGTGGCTTTTGCTTCGGCTAGCCATGCTTCGGTGGCTGTTTTGTCTTGCCCTTCGAGCATCTCGATGAGATGTTGCAAATCTTTGAGACAGAAATGCAGCGCATCGCGCACCGCGACGTCGTTCTCCCACAGGATGTCCGCCCACATGCTGGGCGAGCCTGTGGCGACGCGCGTTGTGTCGCGGAATCCTGATGCGGAGAGCGCTTGTAAATCATCCATGGGGATTTTCTTGTCCTCCGCACCGCGGGCGCAAAGGGCGGCTAAGACGTGCGGTAGGTGGGAGATGCGAGCCACCGATTGGTCGTGATGCTTGGCACCCATGCGGTGGGTGATGCCCCCGAGTTGCTGCCAGAAGGATTCTAACTTGCACAGGTATTCATCCGCCACATCTTGCTCGTTGCAGATGGCGACGGTCGCTCCGGTGAGCAGTTGGGCGTTGGCGTATTCCAGCCCCTGCTTTTCAGCCCCTGCCATGGGGTGCGAGCCGATGAAGATTCGGTTGTGGTCGGCCAAGTATTGCCCTGTGGTGCGGTGCACGTAGTGTTTGACCGAGCCGACATCAGTCACGATGGCTTGGCGGTTTAGGAAGGGTATCATACCCTCCGACAAGGGTTGGAAGGCGCAGATGGGCGTGGCGAGGATGACCAAGTCCGCCCCCTTGACGACGGGTTCCAACTCGGTGGAGCAGATGTCGGCAAGCTTGAGTTCTCGCGCCAATTCTAGTGGCTGCTCGCGACGTGCCCAAAGACGGATTTCGCACTTGGGTGCCGCTTGGCGTAGGGAGTGGGCAACCGAGCCACCCAAGAGACCAGGTCCAAGGATGGCAACGTGATGGAAGGGGAATGCTGTGGGCATATCAAGTATTAGGGGACAATAAACTTGTTGGTCGAACCGGGGATGCCTAAGACTTTACCGCTGGGGAAGGGGAGACCCGTCTTGGGATCGGTGATGCGGATACGCTGATTGGGGTTCCACGGATTGTAGACGCGGTGGGGGTCGCCCGCAACGCGAGTTGCCACAGGTGTGGAACTGGTGGGCGGTGGTGTTGGTGCCGCTGTCGGAATGCTGGGTACCTGTGGTGTGGGGGCATAACCCGTGCTGCTGACAACAGGTCCCTTGGGAGCGCTTACGGCAGGTGGCGTTGTGGGGATTAGTGCTGAACCATAGCTCGGTGTGCTCACGGGTGCGGGTGCAGGTGCAGGAATGGGGGCACTTGCAGCTGGTGTGGTTGGGGTGATGCTGTTGATCGGTGGCAGCAGTTGGTCGTCGCTGATGGTCGTGGGTTCTCCCTGACTTGGTGCGGTGGCTGGTGTCGGGGGTTGTTTAGCAGCAGGGCGATAGGGCATATCGGGAACCTGTGTGCTCTTGGTGCCAGTGCAGGATACCAAACTGAAGATAAGGGTGCTGGCAAGGGTGACTGAGATTGCTTTCATAAGACCATCATGCTAGGTTGTTCTAGACTTGAATCCATTCTAATTACTCCGTATCAAGAAGTCAATGGTAAAACGTGTGCATCACCTGCGCGTGCGCCCCACTGTTTGCACGAAGGAGAGCAAGATAAAACTACCCACGCAGCCGCCAGCCATCCACAGGAACGTGGCGGTCAGGGTGTCGGCATTCATCTGGTCGATGTCGAGCAAGCAGCAGTGGAAGGGGGCGTAGCTCATATCAACCAACTGACCACAGGCTATGTAAATCAGCACAGCGGAGATGACAAAGGCAATGAGCCGTTGGCGGCTGCTGTGTGGCAGCACGATGTCGGTGAGGATGAGGGTGGCGTAGCAGCTGTAAATGAGGGCGAGAATAGGTGTTGCTAGGCGCATCAATTCATTGAGAAAATCGGGGGTGGCGACTCGTTCACTAAGTTGGGTGATGTCGGGCTGGTGGATGATGAACCAAGCCGCAGCGGTGGTAAAAATCGCCATCAATAGCACGAAGATGATGTTTGCCCCTGTGGTGCGACGCGTCAGGTAGCCAATGAAGCCACGCCTGCGCGCGGTGATGCCCGAGTGACTCTCATCGGGTTGCAGCTCATCCAACATGGCGATGGCCAGCAGGGGGATGAAGTATAATCCCCCTATGCCTTCAGGAAGTGGGGTGTAGTTGCTGTACTTGAGCCACGCAAAGGCTCCCGCTAAGGTGGCAAAGCTCAAGATTCGCAAACGCCCCGAGCTGGCTTCGATATCGGAGCTGTAGTGGCGGCTCGCCAAGATGAGCAGCATGCCGGAAAAGGCGAGTGCCTGCGCCACCAAAGCAAGGTAATCTGTCGTAAAGCGGGTGATATCCACAGAGATGGGCGCTATGTCCGCTCGCAAGTGGGCATAGCTGAGACCAACCATCATCCCAATATAGCTGAGGGCAACAAAGATGATAATACCCGTTTGAATGAAGATACGTGCCATGAGCGGCAGGATGGCCAGTGCCATCATCAGGGCTGTTAGCAGCATGCCACCCGCTAAAATGACCCCAAGCAAGACGTAGAGGCCATAGGGGCAGTGGCTTAGGTAGTAGGGTAAATCGGAGTTAATGGTGCTTAAATCTGCCTGCAACGGGGCAATGCTCATCAAGTAAAGGGGGATGATGGGTAGTGTCAGAAGCAGCATTTGCACCGTGCAGGAGAGGAATTGCCCCCAAACGATGCGCCCCGCTGACAGGGGGCAGAGCTGTAAGAAGTTGGAGCCCCGCTCGCGGATGTCACGCGCAATTTTCACCCCAGCACGGAAGGGGATGAAGGCGAGTAGCAAGATGCTGTGCAGGAAGCTTAGCATCAGGATTTTTGCTTCAGATTCAGGCGTGGACGTAATGGTGCTGTAAATCAGCAAAACACCCAAGATGGCCAGCGCGATATTGAGGGGTGAGCGCAGGCTTTGGCGCATGTCCAAAATCAGCGCGGGCGGCAGCCAATCGCTGAAGGATGCAAGGGATGTTCCTTTCTTAGGGGCTTGTTTAGGGATGGTGGAACTCATGACTTTTTGGGGCGTGCGGTGGATGGTGCCTTGGCTTGGCGGGCGTAGATGGAGATGCAGCAGAGCAGGTAGCAGATGATGCTCACGATGCCCGCCTGAAGAAGTTGATGATTGCTGTAAATCTGTGATATGTTGGGCATGTTCACATTGGCAAAGGGAATGAAGACCCAGCAATCGCGCTTGAATGCGTTTTGGAGGGCAAAATACAGTTGGAAGGAAAAGATGTTGGTGACCGTCGAAATGAGGAAAAATCCCGTTAAGCGAGCGCGGCTGTTTGCTTTAAAGAAGAGCTGCACGAGCATTAGGCAGAAAAGGCAGGTGGATAAGCAGCCCATCCCCACCATGGCGTTGAATCGCAGAAGATGCTCAGTCCGCTCGATGGTTTCGGCGGGGAAGAGCCCGCAGGCGAGGTAGATGTGCGGCAACGCGACAGAAAGCCCGCAGAACAGGACGATGCAGCTGAGGCTGGAGCTGCTGCTGCATCGGTTGAATGGGAAGAGTCTGCGTTTTTTGACAGGCGCGGTGTCGCGTGGCATCAGCTCATCAATGAGCACCCAAATCAAAGCAGCACCCAAGGATAGATGTGAATATTCGATGAAATCACCGAACTCTACTTCATGATTTACCAGCTTGATGGCAAGCAGGGGTGAGAAAAGGAAGAGCGATGCGAGTAGACGCAGCCAGCCCGAACGCACCTCCACAAAGGCGCAGTAGTGTCGCTTCGCCAGATGCAAAGCACAGAGGATGCCGATGACGAGCAGAATGGCGAGGAAGGCGCCCGAGTGGAGAAGCCGCTGTGCCAAATCGGGGTCAAGATAGCTGCGGTTGAAGAAGTGAGCACTGGGTGATTGAATTTCAAAAAAGATGCAGCCCACCCCCAGTTGCGCTAGCAATCGCAGGAAAAGCGGCATGCCCGCCAGCATCATCATTACCGCCAAGGCAAAGAGGGCGAGCAGGTAAAGCATCAGCAGGGTCAAGCCGCAAAAGGCATAGGCGGGCAGGGTGCCGATGCCGCAATCAACCATCCAACTAAAACGCGGGCTAGCAGCCATCTGGTAGCTGTGAATGAGGGGTGCCAAGGACAGGGCGAGCAATGCCAGCTGCACCGCACCCGACAAAAATTGCCCCCAGATGATGCGACCTGCGGAAAGCGGGCAGAGTCGCAAAAAGTTTGAGCCCCGCTCACGGATGTCCCCCGCGATGCTGCGTGCCGCATGCGCGGGTACAAAAAAGACCAGCAGCACAGTCATGAAAAAGATGAGGGTATCCCAATTGCCAATGAGCTGGTGCGCTGCATAACCCGCACGCGGCTGCATGAAGATGTAGAGCATGGCAACACTCAGCACCATGAGTAGCAGGTAAAGGGGCGAGCGCAGCGACTGGCGCAAATCCTTCACCATGGCGGCAGGCAGCAGGTCGCTCAGCCCAAAAGCCTTGGGATTGCGCGCGGGCGGTGGGTCGGTGGTCATGAATTTCATCAGCCTGTGCCCCCTTTATTTGTTATCAACGCCCTGTTGCAGCAAGGCGACAAAGCCCTCCTCCCAACTCTTTTCAATGCGATGGTACTCCAAGAGGGGGTGCTGCGCGATGACCTCAGCGAGCAGTTGTACCTGTTCGCCTTCACTGAGTTTTTGGGTGAAGCTTGCCTCCACCCAATCGCCATCTTGCTTGACCTGCGACCAGTCTGAATAATCCTTGAGGAAGGCGACCAAATCAGAGGCCTCGTTGAGCGGACGCATGCGCAGGCGCACCTTGCCCCGCGATTGAATGCTCTTCATCAACTCATCCGAGCTGCCCGCAAAGAGCAGTTCGCCCGCATCCATCATGATCATGCTATCGCACATCTCCGCCAGTTCCGAGAGGATGTGGGAGCTAATCAGCAGCGTGCGCCCCTGCGCTTGCAGCTGGTGCACCAGTTGCTTGAAATAGAGGCGCGCTTGGGGGTCAAGCCCCGCAGCGGGCTCATCCAAAATCAAAAATTGAGGGTCGCCAATGAGCATGCGAGCCAGCCCAAGGCGTTGGGATTCACCCTTCGATAACTTGTCGATGTTGCGGCTCATCAGCTCGGTGACACCGCAAAAATCTGCCCAGTAGGCGACAGTTTCGCGCCTGTTCTTGCCTTTGAATTTGTTGACACGTGCCACGAAGTCAAGGTAGTCGCGCACGGTGGTGTTCGGCCACATATCCATGGCATCGGGCATCCAACCAATTTCACTGCGCACCTTTTCAGGGTGCGACAGGGCATCAATGCCCTTGTAAAAGACAACCCCCTTGTCGGGCAAATCTAGCGTGCTCAAAATGCGCATCAGCGTGGTCTTACCCGCACCGTTCGCCCCAATCAGCCCTACACAGGCACCTTGTTGGATTTCAAAATTAAGACCATTGACGGCCTTGACGGAACCAAAGAATCGGCAAAGGTTATCAACCTGAAGAAAAGGGGTAGTTTCACTCATAGATGGAAAGAGAGGTTTACTTAAAGGTATAGCAGATAGCGGGGAAGGAGGCAATATAAAAAATGGGGAATTGGGAATTGGGAATGGGGAATTATAAAATTAGCGGGCTATCGCCCGAGGATAGGAGGGCAAAGCAAGTGCAGCGTTGCGTATGCTTTGCTCCTTACTCCGCCCGCTAGGGCGCATTATTTTAATTCCCAATTCCCAATTCCCAATTGGCGCGCAGCGACGTTTCACTGCGTAGCAGTGAAGCGGAAGTGGTCGCCAATGAGGGTGTTTTTTTTGCCCTCTTTGACTTGGTAGTAAAGGACGGCGGTGTAGCTTTCATTGAGTGTTAGTTTGGCGTCGATGCTCAGCTCGCTGTGCGAGTAGCCGCAGGCGGCCTTGATGGGTTTGCTGGCGATGGTTCTGTTGGCTTTGTCCCGAATCATGAGGGTGGGGGTAAAATCCTCGGACGCGCAGTAGGCGGCCTTGAGCATAATGAGGTAGCTTCCCCTTTTCTTGGGGTGAGGGATTAGTTCGATTTTCTGGGGTTTTTCCGTGAAGCGCAGCTGGGGCTTAAAGATGGCGGCATCGACCTTGCCTGTCGAGGGGTTATCGGCATCGACTAAGATGTAGGAGCGCACCCAGTCGTAGTAATTGCAGTTCTTCTTGGGGTCG
>JAWXTZ010000060.1:0-13476 GCA_044433085.1 Akkermansia sp. | reverse complement strand
GCGAGGAGTTGCGCAATGGATGTACCGCGCCAGCTGACCTCCAAGGTCTCGCGGGTGTAGCGGGCACCGCCACAGGCATCACAGGGGGTGTAGAGGTCGGCCAAGAAATTCATATCCACCTGCAACTGCCCAGTCCCTGCGCAGCGCTCGCAGCGACCACCGCGCACATTGAGGGAGAAGCGGGCTGCCGTATAGCCGCGCTGTTTGGACAGGGGCAAGGCCGCATAGAGTGGGCGCAGCACATCCAACAAGCCCGTCGCCGTGGCTGGGGTGGAGCGGGAGGAAACACCCAGTGGGCCTTGGTCAAGGACGACCGCCTTGAGATGCTTCGGCTGCTCGCCCAGCAGCGTTCCAGCCTTAAGCGCAGGCAGCAAGCACTCGTGGATGAGTGTACTCTTACCACTACCGCTGGGACCAGACAGGCAGGTAATCGCCCCGAGGGGGAATCGGAAAGTAACATTTTGCAAGTTGCGCTTGTTGGCATCTTGCAGGCTCAACCACGTCAAGGCATTCAAATCGACAGGCTGCGCCTTGGCGAGCTGGTGCCGCCCCGCGAGCCATGCCCCCGTGGGTGATTGGGGATTGCCCAGTAAGTCGATATAAGTCCCCTGTGCTAGGATATGCCCCCCCTTAGGTCCGCTGCCAGGCCCCATTTCGACTAGGTAATCACAAGCGGCGAGCAGCTCGGGGTCATGCTCGACAATGAGGATGGTGTTCCCCCTGTCGCGCAGGGCGTGCAGGGCGCGGATGAGGCGCTGTGTATCCTGCGAATGCAAGCCGATGGTCGGCTCGTCCAAGATATAGAGCACACCCGAAAGCCCCCCTCCAATTTGCCCTGCAAGGCGGGCGCGTTGCAGTTCCCCACCCGAGAGGGTATTGGTTGAACGGTCGAGGCTAAGGTAACCCAAGCCGAGCTCCTCTAGGCAGCTGAGGCGTTTTCTCAAATCACCCAGTGGCTGTTGCAGCGGTGCTTGAAAGGCTGTGGGCACGACCAAACTGGGGAGTAAGCTAAGAAAATCTTCGACACTCAAGGCACTCAGTTGAGCGATGTTGAAGTGGGCCTCGCCAAATGGCAGGGTGACGGCCAAGGCGGTGGGGTTGAGGCGCAGCCCCTTGCAGTCGGGGCAAAGCTGCCAATCATCCTTTTTCACCTCGATGAAACCCACCCCCTTGCATGTGGGGCATGCACCACGATTGGAGTAATGAGAGAAAAAGGCGGGGTTGAGGTCAGGCAAGGTAAAGCCGGTTGCCTCGTTGCGGTAGCGGGTGAAGTAGGATTCCAGATGGGGCTCCTCGGCATCGGGTTCTTGGATGAGCACGCGCAATTCATCGGGTGAGATGCGCAGGGCTGTCTGCAGGGAATCAGCCACGCGAGAGGCCGTGCTCGCCTTGCAGACCACGCGATCGATAAGCAGCTCGCAGCTCTCCCCCGCCTTGGGTGGGGGGACGGTTTCATCCTCGTATCCCGCCTCGGGCAGCAGATCGCGAAGCTCAATGAGCTTTCCGCGCAATCGAAGCCGCAGGAAGCCGAGTTTTTCCAAATCCATGATGTCGGAAGCGAGGCTGTCCGCATCTTGCCCAAAGTCGGGGCGCATGGGCGCGAGTAAAGTCAGGCGCGTCCCCTCTGGTAAACGAGCTAGCTCGTTGGCGATTTCTCCGACCGTCCATCGGGTCAAAAGAGCCCCAGTGTTCGGGTCATGCGGAGCCCCAATGGCGGCAAAGAGAATGCGCATGTAGTCCAAGCATTCCGTCAGGTTGCCCAGCAGCTGGCGCGTTTGCCCGCGCGGGACCTGCTGCTCCAGACAAAGTGCGGGGGGCAGCCCCTCGATGGACTCGACCGCAGCGCGCTCGGGTCGGGCGAGGAGGCGACGCGCGCCAGCGGAAAGGCAATCTAAAAAGCGGCGCCGTGATTCGGCGAAAATAGTTTCGTAGGCCAGCGTACTTTTACCACTACCACTGGGACCCACCAAGGCAATCATCTTGCCCTGTGGCAGCACTAAATCCAAATGCGCCAGTGTGTTTTGAGATGCCCCTTTGATGCTGATATCCATGACGATTCCCCAGCTTAATGAATTTGCTCAAAGTGACCAATATGGCGACCGCCTGAATCAATTTGAAGCACCAGCGCACGGCAATCACCAATCAGAACCCCACCCCTGCGGATGCGCACCACGCCCGTAGCGTGGATGAATCCCCGCAACTCACCGCGAATGTCCGCCTTTTCCACATGGATTCCATTCTCTAAGCGCAGCTCGGAAAAGAGCCGCATGTCCAAATGCCCAGCCTTGACACTTTGGTGCATATGCGGTTTGCTGTAAACTGTCAGCTTACCACGGCAATTAATATAGCCATCACCCACACCCTTCATCACCAAATTGGTGCATACGAGGTTGAGGCGCGACAAATTGGCGTCAGCATGAATGACAACATCCCCCTGCGTGCGAAGCTTATTGCGACGCATGCCCGATTTGAGCACAAAATCCCCCATCTGCAAATGCGTGTGGCAGAAGGGACAAATGGCCGAAAGTGCGCGAAGGGGGACATCGGCAAACTTCTCGCACTGGTGGCACTGCACCCGTCGCGTCGGCACTTTACGCTCGGCGTAATCACGCATCAATCGTCGCTTCCGTGCGATGTTGGGAACCCAATTTCCCCACTCATCCTCCGGCAGCAGACCAGAGATTTCTGGGCTGATGATAGGGTCGGTCACTGACTGCCACGAGGCCATGGGATGCGTTGATTTGAAAACAAAAATGGTGCCTCGTGGGCACCATTTTGATGAAAATTGAAACGGTCAAATTAGCTCAAAAGGTCCATATCAGCAGCTGCCTTGCCCTTACTTGGAGTCTTTGCCACAGGCTTTGCAACAGGTGGGTTGCTAGCAACACCAACAGCGGAATGACCAATAAAGACGGCACCATCCTTAATGATGAGGCGTTTAGCGGTAATATCACCAACCAATTCAGCAGTGGAAGCAAGTTCGACAAAATCAGTAACCTCGACATTGCCAGTCACCTTACCTTCAATCAAGACACTCTTGGTCGCAATAGCTGTCTTATCCTTGGCATCAGCCGTAATCGTTGCATTGGTACCAACAGTAAGAGCACCATCAGAGGTGATTTTACCTTCCACAACACCATCGACCAGAAGGGCTTCGCTGAAACGAAGAATACCCTTAACGCTGACGTCAGAATTCAAAACGTTGCGGGAGCCAGCCATGGAGGAGGCACTTTGGACACTTGGTGCCGTTTCCTGTGGTGTGAAGCTTGGTTCCGGTTCAACAAAGGGAGAAAAAGGAACTGGTGCGGGCGTGTCGGAAGGCGCGTTATCGGTAGGAGTCTTGGAATAGTTAAACATGTTGGTGAAAAGGTATTTGTTAGCGTTATTGAAAATAGAAGTGCAGAGAAATCCGCCTGTTCAAAAGAACAAATCTATCCTACCTTTTTAGGATGGATTTGTCGATAGGAAAATGCGTCTCAATTATTTTTTTTGAAAAAAATCGGTGAGCACTCTTTCCCGAAGTATAGGCAACTTCAGCAGGTCAATCCCCCTCACCTCAAATGAACTCCAAAGTTTCAACTTGACTCCTCAACTTGAAAGCTTATACTTAACTGTTAGCTACTTTTTTTATCATGAAATTATGCATTCGCTCACTCTCCCTTCGCCGTGCCCTCATGCTTGCCCTTTCAGCATGCTGCGCTCAAACCCTCTACGCAGGCGTTCTGCAGGAGGAAGTCGGCTGGAACAACTACCTCGACTTTGGGCGCAACTTAGCCCAATTCAAAGCGGGTGCCACCGATGTTAAGGTTTATAATGATGAAGGCGAAGTGGTGAGTACCATTGCGGTCGTGCCTGACTTGTCCGCGATGCGTGACAATGTCAACTGTAGTGGGGCAGTCGCGGGTAGTCAAGCGACCATGGTTACCTGTGGTCACGATTATCAGACCTCTTCCGTCAGTTTCTATAAAAAGGCAACATTAAACAGCCTTTATGCCGAGACCTACGCCATCATTGGCAAGACATCTGGCAACGCCTTCCCTAAATCGGACATGCGCGTCTCACGCCTCGATAAGGTCGTCACCGATGCCTATGCGTGGTCACTCTCGGAAGAGCGTTCCGTGAGTGATTTTTATTCAACGAGCTTGGACGGTAGTGAACCCACCTTCATCCAAGTTGGGTCGGGCACCAATTATTTTGGTGATTTATCAACTGGTGAGCAAGCGTGGATTTCGGGTGCCTACGCCTTCCTTACGGCAGGAACCTATGACTTGACTGGTACCGCCACGCAGTACAACCAAACCTTGACCAATGACGATGGGGAAACGTTTACCGCGAACTTCTACTCTTTCTCCTTCAAATATGTAGGGGTTAGCGAAGATAACCCCATGCCTAAATCGGCGACTGCGGGTGATAGTGGTAGCCCCATCATCTATTTCAACGAAAGCGACCAACAGTGGTACTACGTGGGTCCCCTTTGTTCGGGCAGCACCTGGGCGGGCACATCCTACATGGGCTATGACACCTACGATTGGTACGTTGAAGGCTACACCACCACGATGAATCTTGAAGGAGAAAGCACCTTTAATGTCAGCACAGATAGCGATGGACTTATCAGCTTAGTTGGGCAGACAGGGGGGCAAATCATCACCACTCAAGGTCTTGCCGATCAATACCGAAGCTCCACCTCCACCATTGGTACGGCTGCCAGCTCTGATATGTTGATGACGACCAAAGACTGGGCGGTCTCCATGAATGGCGTAAGCTTTGACTTCACCGATGAGGTAGACACGGGCGCAGGTATCATCTACTTCTTCCGCGACCAAGATGCAAATGGCAACGATTTAGCGTGGACGGAATACACCCTCACCTCCAGCAATGGAGAAGGCATCTTTAACACAGGTGGTTATCAAGTCGACGAACAAGTTTATTTAACGACCAGTTTAACAGGGCGTGCTGGCGATGAATGGCGCATGGTGGGGGAAGTCGCAGACATGCGCGACGGCACTTACAAGATGTATGGCGGCATTGTCGAAATCACAGGCAAGGGCGATAACCAAGCGGATCTCAATCTGGGTATTGGGCTTACCGTCATCCTCAACCGAACAGACGGCTTTGCCTGTAACGACGTTCGCCTCAACACCATGTCTCACCTCATACTCGGTGGTGAGAAGCAAATTGGCGGTGCCGTATCCATCGGAGTTGGTGGGGGCACCTTCGATTTGAATGGCTACGACTTTGCCGCAACTTCCGACACCTTTACCGCCTTGAATGATGATGCCATCGTGGCCAACACGGGATTGGGAACCACGAGCACCTTCTCCTTCTCCAGCTCGGGCGAAAGCATCTACCAAGGCAGTTTTTCAGACAGCCTAGCCATGGGACAAGAGGATGGGGGGATGCTCAACATCGTCTTCAAGGGTGGCGAAACAGGCTCGTGGCTCTTGCAGGGAGTCAGCGCCATCTCGGGTAGCCTGACGATTGAATCCGGCACTGTGGAGATGAGCGGATTCCAGACGCTCCATGCCTCGGGCTCACTTGGAGGTGGGCTGACCACCACCACGGTGGAGGGCGATTGGACCAATGGCACCTTCGTGAGTGAATCCATCAACATCTCCGATGGGGCTAGTCTAGCCATCACTCAACATGTAAGCGTGCAAGCTGATGTGGAAGCGGGCAGCAACACAAACTTCTCCGTAGCATCGGGCACAAGCTTTAGCGGGCTCATCACCTCCAGCGGCTCGGTTAGCTTTGCCACGGGCAGCACCATCAACAGCGATCATATTACCATCAATCGCGGCGGTAGCCTCAACTTGGATAGCGACTACGTTTTAAAGGCGCCCCTCACCACCTCGGGTGGCTTGAATATGGCGCAAGGTGCCACCA
The DNA here is from genome assembly GCA_044433085.1 of Akkermansia sp. GTDB lineage: Bacteria > Verrucomicrobiota > Verrucomicrobiia > Verrucomicrobiales > Akkermansiaceae > Akkermansia. Next base: position 7,593 of record JAWXTZ010000060.1, on the reverse strand, counting down.
TCATCGGTCAGGTCGATATCCTGACGGGGGCAAGCTTAAGCCTGCATGACGGTGTCACCTTTGATGGGGATGTGAATATGCAATCCTCTCAAAGCATCCGCGATACAACAACAGTCACGGGCAGCTTAAACCTGATCAATGATGCCACCCTGACCATCTATTCAGATGATTTTGCCGATTTTACCACCATGGAGTGGGGCAGCTTCATCGCGGACGAGAGTACCAACCTCCTCTTCGATATCAACCTGAGCACCATGTTGGAAGATGGGCAATACACCCTGATTACAACAGGGGGTGGGCTTCAATTTGATGGCAACATGGATTTGACAGGGCTCCTGACCTCCCCCACCCTACGACAGGACTTCAGCCTGAGTTCTGATAGCAATAACATCTATTTGAACGTCTCGGGCTACTCCCTCGACCTCACTTGGTCAGGAAGCAATGGTGCCACATGGTCCATGAATGGGGGCAACTGGACATCGCAGGATGGTGAGGATATCTTCTTGAGCCTCGACACCGCCATCTTCTCGGGCGCGGGTGGGCTGAGCGTCAGCCTTTCAGGAGAACTCGACCCCTACCAAGCCGTCATTGACTCCACGGGCTCTTACACCTTCACTGGCTCGGGGGAACTTACCAGCATCACCGAACTCATCGTCAAGCGGGGTACACTCAACCTCAACAACAGCAACAATCACTTTGGCGGAACGACCGTAGGTGGCCAAGGCTATGCCGCCACCCTCACCACCTCGACAGAAGGATCATTGGGTACAGGTGTCTTCACCGTGGGTGATCAAGGCACGGCATGGCTCTATGCGGCACAAAACGTCTCCATGACACAGGTCTTGGCGGGTGGCACGCTCAACATCAACAACATAGCAGCCCTACGCTCGGGCGAGCTGGTGAATGAAGGCACGGTAAAATTCAATCTCGGTGGCACCCTCACGCAAGATATCACCAACAGAGGGCTCATTCAATGGAGCAACACCAGCACCTTCACCTACAGCACGGGTGACTTTATCATGCAGGATGGCGCCTCACTCAATCTAACTTTTGGCACAGGTAAAGTCATCATCAACAACATCACCCTGAGTGGGGAACAGAACTGGAATATCGCCAGTGGTCAATACCTACTCTTCGGTAAGGAGAACACCAACAACCAAGGGGCGGTCAGTGTTGATGGTAGGACAGATGTTACCATCACGGGCGGCGGCATGGTCATTCTTGACCTACTGGACATCGAAGCCATGAGCACCGATTTATCGTGGACAATCAGCGGGGGATCCACCCTTGCTGCCACCAACAAGGGCTTGGGCAGGCTCGTCACGCTGAATACGGGCACGCTTCAACTCAACTACGCCGCACTGGGTGGCAGCAAGGGCAGTGTTGGCAGCTGGACCCTTGATGCAGGCATGGATTTGGCTGTTGAATCGGGCGGTGGCACCATCAACTTCTACTTACCCGCTACCGCCACTCGCACCTTCGGACTGGCGGGAGATGTGTCAGGAACGGGGGATTTAACCATCCAGACAACAGGCGCGACCAGCGGCTCCTCCCTAAACTACACCTTCTCAGGCGACATGAGTGCCTACAGCGGCACCCTCACCCTCAACGGCAGCAGCAGCACCACCTCCATCCTCACCCTGACGAATGCCCATCTGCACACGGGCGACTTGGTGCTCAATGGTAGCAGCAGCAGAGTAATCTTTGACTCATCAAGCGACCAAACCATGGTGGGCAATATCAGCGGCAGCGGTGCCCTGATCCAATCGGGTAAGGGCACACTGACACTCTCGGGCAACAACTCCTACACGGGTGGAACGACCTTGAGTGATGGCACCCTCCGCACCGACAACATCAACGCCCTTGGTGTCAATGGCAATTTGAGCATGGCGAGCGGAACCACATTGGAACTGCTCAGCGACTTATCCATCGGGCGCATGTCCATGGCGGGCGGTGATTTACAGCTTCATCTCGCAGGAAATGATGCCGCGACCCTGAGCATGGATAACTTCAGCTACAGCAGCTCCGCAGCCCTCGCGGTCTACCTTGACTTGAGCGCATTTGATGGATCACTGGGTGAATATGAGCTCATCGTCAGCGACAGTGGCTTTGGCAGCATGACGCTAGATAACTTTGCGCTCGGCATGTTTGGCTACGATGAGACACCTGTCAACTATAGCTTTGAATTGAGGGGCAACGCCCTCGTCCTGCACGTCACAGGCTCCACCATCTGGGCGGGTGCCGACCCATGGACCAGTGATTTTGGTAGCGTGGTCGAGTTCACCGATGCGACCGATGGTCAGGTCATCATGCAGGGTGACATTGACAGCACAGATGCCGTCCACAGCTCGGGCACACACACATTCGTCATCAGCGAAGACGGCTCGGGCGCACTGACAGATGAAAGCAGCCTGACCATCACAGGTGGCAGCCTCACCTTAAGCAGTGAAAACAGCTTCCGAGGCAACTTGACGATTGATGGTGGTGAACTGCTCAGTTCGGTGGACAACTCCATGGGTACGGGGCAACTGCGCGTCAAGGATGGTGGCACCATCCACCTGACCACCGCCCAAAACTTCAGTGCCACACAGGTGGATGCTGGGGGGGAACTCTACCTCAATGTCGCCAACTCCTTGGGAATAGGTGATGTCAACAATGAAGGCACCCTGACGTGGGAAGGCGGCGAATCGGCCACTTACACCCAAAATATCACCAGCACAGGCTTGATCAACATCACAGGCACTGGCGACTTCATCCACTCCACAGCTGCCCTGAACATGGGTGACGGAGCATCGGTCCATATCGCATCGGGCGCAGGCGACTTCCTCATTGCCAACTTGGCACTCAACGGCACCCAAGACTGGGTCATTGCCGAGGGGGAAACCCTGCGCGTCGGCACCAGCGGCACGAACAATGAAGGCGTGCTGACCGTCAACAGCAACACGACCATCAATCTTTCGGGCGGCGGCATGGCCATCTTCGACCTTGAAGAAACTGGGGCCATCTCCACCAATCTCAATTGGCACATCAGCGGTGGCTCCACCATCGCCAGCACCACAGCGGGCTTTGGCGGCAGTGTCACCTTGGATGATGGCACCATTCAAGCCAACTACGCGGCTGTCGGTGGCGGCAATGCCAGCGTTGGTAACTGGGTCTATGGTGAAGACATGAGCATCAGCGTGCTCGATGGTGGTGGCACCATCGAGTTCTACTTCCCCAGTGCCACGGCGACGACACGAGGCTTTGGTATTCATGGCGACATCTCGGGCTCGGGCGACCTCTCCCTCACCACGAGCGGAGCTAACAGTGGTGGCGGACTTAACGTAAGCCTCGGCTCGGACATGAGCCGTTTGAGTGGCGACCTCATCATCGGTGAGGCGAGCAGCAGCACCATGCGCGTCACCTACACCGGTTCCGCCCTGCATACAGGCAATACCGTCATTGCCGCGAGCAATCACCAACTGATTTTCAATTCAGAAAGCGCGCTCAACTACGCGGGTGCCATCAGCGGCAGCGGCGGCATCACCAAGCAAGGCAGCGCAACACTCACCCTCTCGGGCGATAACAGTGCATTCACGGGAACCATGACCCTTGCCGCTGGCTGGGTTCATGCGGAAAGCCAAAACGCCTTGGGCTCAGGCACCGTCAATATCACGGGTGGTGGCTTGAGTGTGGATCATGAGCTGAGCCTTGGCGCGGTCGCCATCAACGCAGGCTCCATCAGCCTGTACCATGAAATGAGTGCCGACAGCTTGAGTGTCTCGGGCGGTACCCTGCGATTCTTCATGGATGAAGAAGGCGCGTTCTCCGCCCTCAACTTAAACAGCCTCAATATCTCCAACCTCATGTCACTAGCCCTCGACATGAGCACCTTTGATGGAATCGCTGGCAACTACAGCCTCATCCGCTTAGCGAGTGGCTGGGATGACATCTCCCTTAATGACATCACTTATAACATCAGTGGCTATACAGATGATTCCCAAGTCATCCGCTTCAAGGTAATCGAAGACGAGCTGGTGCTCAATATCGACTACGCCACGGTTTGGAACAGCGATGAAGCATGGACAAACGACTCCTCGGGCATCATGGAGTTCACCACCATCTGGGAAGGCACAGTCGAAATGAGCGGCAGTTTGACGGACAAGCTCATCAAGCACAGCAGCGGGGAACATACATTCATCGCCATTGCTGGGGGCGAGGGCGAACTCACAGGCACTAGCATGCTCAACGTGCTGGGTGGCAGCCTGACCATGGCCAGCGCCAACAGCTACAGCGGCGCAACATCGGTTGGCGGCAATGGCGAACGCGCAGAACTCTACGCCACTGCGGTCAATGCCTTGGGCGTGGGTGCCTTGGTGGTCAAAGACCAAGGTTTTGTGAGTTTGACGGCAGACCAAGGCTTTAGCTCCGTCACGGTGGAAGCAGGTGGCGAGCTGAGCATCAGCAGCGCGGGTGCTTTGGGCAGCGGATTCCTGAACAATGCAGGCATCCTCAACAACGAGAACTCGGATGATGTTGTGCTGACCCAATCCATCAGCAACACAGGCACCCTCAACTTCAATGGCACAGGCAATGTTGACCATAAGACAGGCACCTTAGGATTAAACGATGGCACCCAAATCAACATCGGTGCGGGTGCAGGGGATGTCATGATTGGCAATCTTTCACTCAGCGGCACGCAATCATGGAACATTGCCGAAGGGCAATACCTGCGCATGGGCATTCGCAACACCAATAATGACGGGGTGCTGTCCATTTCGGGCAAAACGACCATCAATCTTTCGGGCGGCGGCATGGTCATCATCGACTTGGATAATCTGGAAGCCATCAGCTCCAACCTGAACTGGAATATCACCGAAGGCTCCACGCTGACCTCCACCAGCAAGGGCGTTGGTGGGCACATCAAGCTGGATGATGGTATTCTGCAAGCCAACTATTCCAATTGGGGTGGTGGCAATGCCAGTTACGGCAGTTGGAATTATGGCTCACAAATGTCGCTTGAAATTGGCGAAGGCGGTGGTCAATACCAACTCTACTACACCGCAGGCAATAGCAACCGCTACATGAACTTGGCCGGTGCCGTCTCTGGGACAGGCGACCTGCTGGTTCAAAGCCTTGGCACCACCTCGGGCACCACGACAGAATTCACCTTCTCGGGCGACATGAGTGCCTACAGCGGTGACATCACCCTGAACTCAGCTGGTAGTAACGGCAACAAACTCATCCTTGACACCGCCAAACTACACACAGGGGGCATTATCTTAGCGGATAGCAACTCCATGCTTCAATTCAAGCACGACGCCAATCAAAACTACGCGGGTAACATCAGTGGCGCGGGCACCCTTACCAAATTGGGCTCGGGGACACTCACCCTCTCTGGCACGAACAGCTACACGGGTGCGACCAGAATTCAGGCAGGTACCGTACAGACCAATAACGCCAGCGCACTCGGCACAGGTGCAGTCAGCTTAGCGGGCGGCAACTTATCACTCATGAGTGAATTAAACATCAGCAGCTTGAACATCAGCTCCGGTTCACTCGACCTGAAGGCTGATTTAAACGTCGGCAGCTTGATTGTGGAAGGTGGTGAACTCAACTTCCTGCTACAAAATGATGTGAGCAGCAGCATTCTTGCCGACAGCTTCACCTTATCGGGTCTTGAGAGCGTGGACATTAATGTCGACCTCAGCAGCTTCGAAGGCGATATCAGCCGCCACCTGCTCATCAGCTCCTCCGCTGGCTGGGGCGATATCACCGCCGATTCCTTCAACTTAAATATCACGGGATATGAGGGCAACACATCGAACTTGGGGATTAAACTCAACGAATCTGGGCTCTACTTCGTCCTCTCTGGCGAAACCTACTGGGCTGGTGGCAGTGGTGATTGGTCCAGCAGCAACTGGGATAATGGCACTGGCAGCAGCTTGACGACATTTACAGACGGCGGCAATGCCTTTATCGGCAGCAATGATGATGTCGCAGGAAGCAGCAACACCATCACCCTGAGTGATGATGTCACAGTTGCACAGCTCTGTTTTAGCGGAGCGGGCACGTGGGTCATCGGAGAGGAAGGAACAGACAACAGCCTGAGCCTGACCCAAGCCTTCACCAAAGATAACGAAGGCACAACGCGCTTTGAAGCCAAGGTCGCGACAGAATCCGCCATCACCATCAGCGCGGGCATAGCCGAATTTGCAGGTGGGGTGGATAGTACATCCAGCTTGATTGCATCGGGTGGCACCACCACAATTGCGGGCGAATCAAGCTTTGGCTCCATCACCCAAAATGCGGGCGCAGAACTAAATTTAAGTGGCATCGTCACCGCTAACTCACTGCGCTACAGCAATGGGGGCTTAGTCATTAAAGAGGGGGCCAAGCTCACCATTGACAGTGGCGCGACTGCCACCTATTGGACGGCAAGCAATCTTAGCCTTGAGATTGAAGAGGGTGCTGTTTTACGTCACAATGCCTTCATTCAACTGGCCGAGGCCGATTTAGAAATCACTGGTGGCGGCACTTACGAGCTGGCAGGCATCTTCCTCGGTTTCAAAAATGGATCTGGCACAAGTCTTGACATCTTGGAGGGCAGCACCCTGCACATCACAGGTACCGATTCCGCCACAAGCCTATTTGCCAACTGGCCCTACACTAACACAGTGACTGTGGAAGGCAATCTCATCTTAGATGTACTGCTGGGGGTTAATGACGGTGCGACCAACATTGTCGTCAACAGCTACACTAATGCGGATGGCGAACAGGTGGGCGGCACCCTGCAACTTAGCGAAGGTCTCTCATTCTCCTACCGTTACGCCACAACGACCAGCACGATTACAATTAACTCGGGCGCGAGCCTCATTGTCGGCAGCCAGAGCAAGGAAGTGAGCTCCAGCATCGCCAACAGCAAAAGCTCCAGCGACAGCGACATGCTCAAGGTAAAGATGACGGATGGCTCCACACTGGCAGAAAATGGCGTGGAGGAAGTCACCACCGTCTACCACAGCATCAACTACGACCAAGGGGCAAACATCGCCTTTGACGCGGGCGCGGGTAAGACCTTGGTCTTGGACAAGTCCCTGAGCAACATCAACGCCACCGTTCAAGGTGCAGGCACGGTCAGTTTTGCTGGTGGTGCCGCACTCGAAAGCCTGAACTTTGCTGGTAGCGCCACCTTGGCGATTGCAGAATCCATCAGCACCAGCATGGTTCAATCCACCACGGCTGGTGGTCAAATCCACATCAGCAATGGAAATGATGCCGCCCTTCAAGTGGGTAGCATGAAGCTTAGCGCGACCGACTCGGCCCACATCAGCTTTGGTGCTCATGGCTCCATCACAGACGGAGCCATGGCCAACCTGAACGCCTGCGGACTCAGCATCGCGACCAGCGCGGGCCTTAGCATCACAGGAGATGTCAGCTTGAGCGACTCCGAGCTCACGGGCGGAAGCGTCAAGGTGCTCAATGGGGCAACACTCAACAGCAGCAACACCAGCTACGATGCAGCCATTGAACTCAATGGCGGTCGCCTGAACCTCAACGAAAGCCGCTTGAACACCGACATCAGCATGACGGCAGCAGGCACGATTAGCACAAGCA
>JAWXTZ010000059.1:0-14137 GCA_044433085.1 Akkermansia sp. | reverse complement strand
CAAATATTAAATATTTGGGACACGAAAGCTACAAATTGGTGCCAATTCGCGACAAAAATCGCACGATTGGCTATCATTCTGGATTGTACTTTGATTCAGTGCTAATTTTGCAAGGTCCCCTTAAGGGCTTCAAAGCAAAACGCCCATGAGTAGCATGCCGCCCATGAGGCCGTACATGGCCATGTGGTGGTGCCCCCATTGGCGGGACATGGGCAGGAGTTCGTCTAGGGAAATGTAGACCATGATGCCTGATACGCCTGCGAAGAGGACGGCTAGTAATTCGGGGCTGAGGAAGGGTAAGAGGACGAGCATGGCGACCAAGGCGCCTAAGGGTTCGGCTAGACCAGTGAGGCTGGCGAGTCCGAAGGATTTCCAGCGCTGCCCCGTGGCGCAATAGAGGGGGATGGCGACGGCTACGCCTTCGGGGATATTGTGCACGGCTACCGCAAAGGCAACGGAATAGGCGACCTCGGTACTATCGAAGGCGGCGGCGACGGTGGCGATACCCTCGGGGAAGTTATGCAGGGCAATGGCTAAGGCGAAAAGCATGGCGGAACGTCGTGTTTTCTTATCGCGCAGGGCTAGCATGCTGGCATCCTGCGTGGTGTTCCATTCATCCAATTCGTGGATTTCGTGAGGATTCTCAGCGTCGGGTACCAAGCGGTCGATGATGCAGGTGAGTGCCATACCACCAAAGAAGGCGGTCAAGGGCAGCCACTTGGCGGAAGCGCCCTCCAGCATTTCAGCAGCGGCTGGCATCAACTCCATGAAGGAGATGTAAATCATCACCCCTGCACTGGTCCCGAGCGAAAAGGTCAGCACGCGTGTCGAGGTCCGCTTCATGAAAAAGGCAACCGCTGCACCGATGCCTGTCGATAAACCTGCTATGAGCGACAATCCCAGACCCAGCATCAATTCTGGTCGCATGTATTCTTGAAGAAAACTCATAGCAGAAGTATAGCACTCTTTAATGTTAGCGTCAACTAACATTTATCTAAAAGGGATTATTTTTTTTACCTTTCCTAGTCCTTCCTTGACTACTGGCAGGTAGAATGGTACAAAATAGAGGGCATGAAAACGCGTAAGGATGAACTTGAAGAATGGGGAACGGAGATTATCTTCGGGCAAGCCCATGGCTTCCGTGCGTGGGTCATGCGTTGTTTGCTGCGCATGGTTTCTTGGATTTTCTTCCTGATTGTCAAGGCGCGACTTTTCCTCTTCCGCAGCCACATCAAGCGCGTATCCTACCTTGCGACGCAGGTCATCAGCGTGGGTAATATTACCGCAGGTGGTACGGGCAAGACGCCCGTTGTCGAATTTTTATCGCGCACTCTTTCGGAGCGTGGGCGCAAATGCGCCATTTTAACGCGTGGCTACAAAAGTGAAGAGCTTGACGAGCCCCAGTACTGGACGAATAAAAAGGGCGAAGTCCTCTCCAAAAATCTGCCCAAGATTGCCAGCGATGGCAAGCAGTGCTACCTCTCCCCCCTCAAGGCGGGGGATGAGCCTTACATGCTGGCCCGCAACCTGCCCGATGTCGCTGTTTTGGTCGATAAGGACCGTATCAAATCGGGGCTTTTCGCCCTTAATGAATTGGGCAGTGACACCCTTATTTTAGATGATGGCATGCAATACCTCAAGCTACGGCACGAGATTGACATTGTGCTGGTTGACTGTGGCGCACCCTTCGGCACAGGCAGTTTACTGCCGCGCGGCACCCTGCGCGAACCCCGCAAAAGCCTGAAGCGCGCCAGCTACATCATCTTAACCAAGAGCGGTGGCAAGCCACAGGACGAGCTCATTGCCACCATTCGCAAGTACAACAAGGTGGCGGACATCATCGTCACTGACCACAGCCCCGTTCTGCTGGAAAATATTTATACCGGTGAGCAAAAGCCCTTGGACTACCTGCAAGGCAAGCACGTCGCCTGTCTCAGCGGCATTGCCCGACCCGAGAGCTTTGAAAACCTTGCCAGTCAGCTAGGTGCCAAGGTGGATATCAAGCGCCGCTACCCCGACCACTACTGGTTCTCGCAACATGACCTCAATCAGTTTGAGGACCGCTGCGTCGCGCGCTCCATGGATTTTATTTTGACGACAGAGAAGGATGCCGTGCGCTTCCTCTACCTCGACCACATCGAGGTTCCCGTCTACTTCCTACGCATTCATATTGAAATCTTCAAGGGGCAAGAACATTGGGATAAGATGATTGAGCGCATCTGCACCAAGACCAGCAATCAACCCGCGCCAGAGTGGGGTACGATGCTCTAAAGGAAGACTTGGATGAAGTTTTTTTGTCACCAAAGCTCATTAAGCTTCACAAAGTGTCGATAAAGTATTAAACTTTGGCATGCCTAATAAACCTGTCGTTCTTATCATTCGTGATGGTTGGGGTCGCAACCCCCAAGGTGAAGCTGCTGCCAAGCAAACTGGTGATGCCACCGTCTTGGCTCGCACCCCCTTCACTGACAACCTCCTCGCCTCTTGCCCACACGCAATGTTGGGTGCATCTGGTCAAGATGTTGGTCTGCCAGATGGTCAAATGGGTAACTCCGAAGTGGGTCACCTCAACCTTGGTGCTGGTCGCATCGTCTTCCAAGACCTCTGCCGCGTCACCAATGCGATTGAAGATGGCAGCTTGGCTAGCAACACGGTGATGGTCGATACCTTCAAGGTCGCCAAAGAGAGTCGCCTTCACTTGATGGGTCTTGTATCCGACGGTGGTGTTCACTCCCACATCGACCACCTGATTGGCATTATCAAGACGGCATCCGAAGCAGGTGTCAAGGACATCATGGTTCACGCTATCACCGATGGTCGCGACTGTGACCCTAAGAGTGGTGCCGCCTTCCTTCAAAAGCTTCAAGATGCTTGCGCCACCTATGGTGCAACGATTGCGACTGTCGTCGGTCGATTCTACGCCATGGACCGCGACAAACGCTGGGATCGCGTCAAGACCGCATGGGACGCCATCGTCCTTGGTCGTGGTGAAGCATGCAGCTGCACCCCATCCGAGTACATGCAAAAGAGCTACACGGAAGATATTACCGATGAGTTCATGAAGCCCGCTACCTTTGCCGCTAGCAATGAGCAACGCGTTCGTGATGGTGATGCTGTCTTCTTCTTCAACTTCCGCGCTGACCGCGCCCGCGAAATTTCCCGCGCCTTCATCTATGAAGACTTTGATGGCTTTGACCGTGAAGTATTGCCCAAGGTTCACTACGTCACCTTGACCGAATACGAAGCCTGCTACCCAACACCTGTCGTCTTTGCCCAAGAAGAGCTGAGCAACATGTTTGGCACCATCGTATCCGAAGCAGGGCTCAAGCAACTCCGCATTGCTGAAACGGAAAAATACGCCCACGTCACCTTCTTCTTCAACGGTGGTGTTGATACCCTCTCCCCCGGTGAAGACCGCATCTTGGTTCCCTCCCCCCGCGAAGTGGCCACCTATGATGAAAAGCCCCAGATGAGCGTTGGTGAAGTCGCTGAAAAATTTGTTGAAGCCGCAGGCAACTACGACACCATCATCATGAACTTTGCCAACCCCGACATGGTGGGTCACACCGGCTTCTTGGAAGCTGGCATCGCGGCTTGCGAAGCCGTTGACCGCGCCTTGGAAGCCTGCGTCACAAAGATTCGCGAACTGGGTGGCTGCTGCCTCATCTGCGCCGACCACGGCAACTGCGAAAACATGATGAACCCCGATGGCTCCCCCAACACAGCCCACACCACCAACTTGGTTGACCTCATCTACTGCGGTCCAGACCAAGCGGAAGTGAAGCTGCAAGATGGCATTTTAGCTGACATCGCCCCAACGATGCTCGACTTGCTCGGTCTTGAACAGCCCGCTGAAATGAGCGGCAAGAGCATGATTGTTCGCTAAGCAAAGCCCTAACACACCCTAAAGCCCTACTTGATTTTCATCAGGTAGGGCTTTTCTTTGCTTCATCCGTGTTACTATTCACAGCTATGCCAGCAAAATAAGCCCCTACGATGCGCAGCATCGTGAATGGGTTCTTAGGGTCGCAGACCCTGAGTGGGTTTGGGCAAAGCCCAAGATGTCGGCAGACGCCCAACTGACTATCCCCTGCATCCATGCACAAGTCAGCGTTGCAAGTCCAGCATTGAACCACCCGCCCAGTTGGGCGACTCCCCCTTTCTCCGCGCGCAGCGCGCACTTTTCGACCGTCGCAAACGCGTTAGCGTATCACCTTACGCAACAAAACAAAGTCAATCTCCACAAACCAGCCGTGAATAGTAACACATCCATCAAGCAGATGAAAGAATTGACGTTGACCTCTATACCCAAAAATGCTAACATCTACCCAGTAGGGTGCACCAAAGCCCCTAAGTATAGCTGAAGATGCCTAGACGCAAAATGATAGATTTGAAGGAGCAGCTGGGGGGCAAGACCTGCCTGCCCAAGTTCCTTTTACATTGGGGTGAGCAAATCCTTGGATTTGACTTCCTTAATCGTGCGCACTATAGCATTGATGAAGACTGGGATAATGGATCCACCGAGAACTTTTTTAGACTTGCCTGCAAGTACAACCACCTACACTACGATATCAATGAGGGAGGCTTGGAAAACATCCCTAAGGAGGGTGCTTGCGTCATTGTCTGCAACCACCCGCATGGTTTTTCGGATGGCTTGATGTTTGGGGATGTCGCCATGAAAGTACGCTCGGACGTGCGCATTGTCGTCAATGAATTCCTCGACTGCGTTTTTGGCATGCGCCCCTACTCTATCAAGGTGGATGTCTACGGTGGCAAGGAGGCCATGCGAGCTAATATGACAAGCATGCGCGACATGCTTAAATGGTTGCGTGAAGGTCACTGCCTTCTCGTATTCCCCAGTGGCTCTGTCGCGTCCTACTCCCACCAAGACAAGCGTGTCATTGATGACCCATGGCAAACTAACATTGCCAGCATCATCCGCAAGACCAAGGCGACAGTTGTCCCGATGCACATTTCTGGGCGCACCAGCCTCTTCTTTCAGGCACTGACAGTTCTTAGCAAAAAAAATCGTGGTAGCTTCATCCCCCGCGAAATTTTGCGTGATCGCCATCACCGCCATCGCATCACCTTGGGCAATGCAATCAGCCCAACCCTTCTCTCCACCATGGAAACCGACGAACAACTCTCTGACTACCTGCGTCTGCGCAGCTCACTACTCAGCTACCTACCCGTAGAGGAGGCTAAAAAACCAGCCGAAACTCGCCAGCTGGCGCCCATCGCTCCAAGCATGCCGGCAGACGCCATCATTGCGGAAATCGAAGCACTGGGCGAAGATTCCATCTACTACCGTGGCGAGAGCTCTGGTCTGATTGTCTACATGGCACAGGCTCATCAAATCCCCACCTTGATGCAGGAAATTGCCATTCAGCGCGAAATCATTTTCCGATCCGTTGGCGAAGGCACGGGGCGTTCCTTTGACCGCGATGAATTTGACGAGTACTACGGACAACTCATCCTTTGGGACAGCAACAAGAAATGCCTTGCGGGAGCTTACCGCATGGGCTTTACCGACCAAATCGTCAAGGAGCGCGGGGTCAAGGGACTCTACGCCTCCTCCTTCTACAAAATTGATGAGCAAGCGACAGAAATCCTCTGCCAAGGGCTAGACATGGGGCGCGCCTTTATCATGCCCGAGTACCAACGCATCCCATCTTCCCTCGATACACTCTGGATGGGCATTGGGCACTACATGACACGCCACAACTACCGCTACCTCTATGGCATGGTCAGTGTCTCGGCGCAATACAGTCATCTTTCCCGCTCGTGCATCCGCTCCTTCATGGAGGAAAATAAATTCAATGCGCAAGTCGCCAAGGGCATTCAGGCCTTGGCTCCAGCCGATGGTATTGAGCTGCGCAGCGAAGACCGCCGCCTGCTCCCCACCGCCCTTCGTGAAACCAAGCAACTCTCCCAACTCGTCACCGAGCTAGAAGAGAACAACCAGAGCATCCCCGTCCTACTCAAACACTACTTGCGATTACATGGCACCGCCATCGGATTTAGCCTCGATGAAGATTTTGGTAACACCTTGGACTGCTTCATCCTCGTCGATATGAAGCATGCCCCCGAACGACTTAAAAAGCGATACTTGGGGGAAGATAGCACACTGTAAAGATGCGTGCTTGACAAATCGCGCTATAGCCTTCAATATAATTCACTCACACATGACGAAAATAAAGAACAGTTTCATCCATTGGCTGAAGGGGTCTAGCATCCTATTCAGCGGTTTTTTCGTCGCCGCTAGCAGCAGTTTTGCAAGCCCTAGCAACAACTTCCTCCCGCTGCCGGATGATGTCTATGGCAGCAAAAGCCCAAGTCGCGCCCAAGCCCTTGAGATTGAGGAAATTCTTGAAAAAATCGGACCGACAAAACCCGCTATGGCGGCAACGATGCCCGACAAAATCACCATCAAAAGCCATGATGCTCAAATCAGCTATCAAAACGAGCGAGGGGAGTTAAACTACCGCACTGATTGTGAAGATATCCAACTACAGACAGACAGAGGCACGGAACTATCAGCCAAAGACATCACTATCAACACGAAGACCAGCAAAGCCTCGATGGCTAAGACTTTCACCCTCTACCACGGTGACTCGCTCTCCATCGGCGCAAGCGGTCAATTCAACTGGGAAACAGAGGAAGCCGAGTTCCATCATCTGCGCACCAAAATCAACGGTATCATCGTCCAAGCCGAGCGAGCCAGCTACAAAACCGATGCGAAGGGGCAAAAGTACCTTCACATGTACAACACATCGCTTTCCACCCATGATGTGGCAGAGCCTGATTCTTGGCTCGGCTTTGATGAGATGTACATCTACCCCGGCAGCCATGCCAAGCTCAAAGGCATGCGCATTGGTAGTTCGGACAATAACGTCCACGTGCCCATTTTGGGGTGGATGACCCTCTCCCACTCGCTCAACCCTAAGGAAGGTTACTTGCCTTGGATTGGCACCAAATCCAACTGGGGTGCTTACACGCTCAACTCCTACGGTTTCCTTCTCGGTGACAGGCGGGTGGAAGGTGGCATCCCCATCAGTGATTACATTCTGACATCGCACGTCGATTACCGCAGCCGTCGCGGATTTGCTTATGGGCTTGACTTGGAAGATTCGTCCATGGTGGAGCGATACAGCAACATGACTGGGCTTAGCCTCTACTACATCGCTGATACGAACCCCGACATCAACCCCACCTCCATCGAGCGAGATATGATTGATGACAATCGTTATCGTCTCGCCCTTCAAGCCATGTGGAATTTGGACAAAATTGACCTATTCTCCCAACAATGGCGACTCAAAACCAATGTCAACGTCCTGAGTGATGAATACGTCTTGCCCGACTTCTTTGAAGAAATTAGCGAAGTCAACGACAAGCCTGATAACACAGTCACCATGACAGGACGCGGCAAGGGAGATGAAACAAACCTCGTGCTGAGGTTTGCCCCCAATGACTTCTACATTGCTGATGAGCGTGCCGAACTTAGCTACTACCGCGTACGCCAACCCATCAACAAAGGCCCCATCAATTACGAGACAAGAAACTCCTTTGGGCTCTTGCGCCAAGACATCCCCATCGACCAACTGATTGCCTATCAAACGGCACTCAACGAAATCAAGGACGAAGATGTCGCGAACTATTATCGCCGCATGATGAATACATCGGGCTATGCCCGATTGAGCTCCATTCATGAATTCACCAGCAGCTTCAAGGCCTTCAACTTCCTCAACATCACGCCCAAAGCAGGCATCACCTTCAACGGCTACTATGATGTACAGGATGTCGGAAGCGACAATCGTGCCGGTGCCTTCCTCGGTTGCGATTTTGATTTCAAATTCCACCGCAAGTACAAGAGCATCCTCTCCGACAGCATGGGTATTGATGGCATCACCCACACCATCAACCCCTACGCCTCCCTCTCGCATAACAGCATCACCTCCTCCAACGAGCTCATTCCCCAAATCAACTCATGGTCTAGCGCACTGAGTGGCAGCACAAATAACCCCATGCCCCTCGACCTTTGCGGCTTTGTGGGTCCCGACGGCTGGTCGAAATGGACCGTCATGCGCCCTGGTATTCAGAATGTCTTGACCACGACCTATGATACAGAGCTGCGCACCCTATTGCGCTGGAATACCTTCATCAACGTCAACTTCGACAATCCCATTGCCGAACACACCCTCTCGAACGTCTACTCCCTCTTAGAATTCTACCCCACGAAGCGACTGCGATTCACCTCTGAAATGCAATTCCCCGCCTTTGGAGAAGGTGACACCTTTACCGAATCCAACCACAGCTTAGGATTTCAAGCCAACAGATGGCTGGAGTTAACCCTTGGGCACCGCTACCTCAACCAGCATGCCATCCAAAGTGACTCCAACCAACTCAACGCCCGCATCAATATGCGCATTGATGAAAACTACAGCATGGCCTTCCGCTGGTACTACGACTTTGTTGACAAAGAAATTCCCATTCAACAATATTCCCTCTTCCGCAATATTGGTGCATGGCAAATCGGTGTAACCGTCTTTCTGCGTAACAACGGTGGCAATCGCGAAAATGGCTTTGGTTTATCCTTCACCCTGCGTGAGACGGAAACCGCCATGCCCCTTAACTTCTATTAAGACCCTTCCCCTCATGAAATCAGAACAAGAAACACTTCTTTGGCGTTACGCCACCAAGCAGTTTGACGCTACCGCTATCATTCCTGAATCCACGTGGCAAGATTTGGAGGCCGCCATGCGCTTTGCCCCATCCTCCCTTGGCTTGCAGCTGTGGAAGTTCATCGTCATCGACTCACCCGAGCTGCGCAGCCAGCTGAGGGAAGCATCCTACGGGCAAGCACAAGTGGAAGATTGCAGCCATTTTGTCGTTCTTTGTGCGCGACGTGATGTCGATGAGCAAGATTTGACCGATTACGTGAATCTTCAAAAGGAAATCCGTCATATTGATGAAGCGAGCGCGCAAGCGGCACTGGCAAAATACCGCAACTACTCCTTCTTCTGGGCCGATGAAGCCACCACCAAAAGCTATGTTGAAAGCCAAATCCACCTTGCCGCAGGCTTTTTAAGCCACGCCGCCGCTAAGATGGAAGTGGACACCTGCATCATCGGTGGGATGAATCCCCAGCAATACGATAGCATCTTAGGGCTTGATGATACGCGCTACCGTGCCGTACTCGGCATGGCCTTTGGCTATCGCAGCACCGCGGACAAGCACGCAGCCGACGCCAAGGTTCGCTACGCGCCAGAACGCGTGATTGAACATCGCTAATTGATAAACGCCCCCTACAAGCATGGATCGTGCGGAACAGGCCAGACTCAAACTGAGTAGTCTAGCAGGTGAGAGTCTGGAGCTGCGCATCCTATCTTCCATGAGCCGCATTTTGGTCACCCACCGTGACATGGCTCACCTGCTGGAGCAAATCATCACCCAACTTCAAAGCCACCTTGGCTTCACCCAAGGGGCACTCTGCTTGCTGCATGACAACAAGCTTGTCATCGAAGCATCCTACGGCTTATCAGCCCTAGAGGAGTCGCGAGGCACCTATCAACTGGGGGAAGGCATCACAGGGCACGTCGGACTGACGGGTGAGCCCGCCATCATCCAAGACACCACCCAAAACGCCACCTTCCTCAACCGTACCGGCACCTTTGATTCGGTGCGCCGCAACTCCTTCATCTGTGTGCCCATCATGCGCACAGCCCAAGTTGTCGGCACCCTTTCACTATCCTTCCCGCCTCTGGACAGTGCCACGCTGGACAAGCTCAAAACCCTGCTCATCATCGTTGCCTCCATCATCGCAGATAGCGTGGATAGCATTCGCGAGCAAATGGATGAACGCCAACTGCTGGAGCGAGAAAATGATCGCATGCGTCTCGAACTCGGCGAAAACAAAAGCTTTGATAACATCATCGGTCACTCCTCGGCCATGCGCGCGGTCTATATGGAGCTTACCAAGGTGGCACGCTCCGACGCGAATGTGCTGCTGGTTGGCGAATCGGGCACTGGTAAGGAACTGCTAGCCCAAGCCATTCACTACGCCTCGGACCGTCGTAATGGCCCCTTTGTAGCCGTCAACTGCGCGGCTCTGCCAGAGGGCTTGATAGAGTCAGAACTCTTTGGTCATGAGAAAGGTGCCTTTACAGGTGCCATTAAGCAACGCATCGGCCGATTTGAAGAGGCCTCCACCGGCACCCTCTTTTTGGATGAGATTGGCGACATCCCCGTGCAGACACAAGTCAAACTGCTGCGCGTGCTGCAAGAGAAAGTATTTGAGCGCGTTGGCTCGCAACAATCCATCATCACGCATGCGCGCATCATTGCAGCCACCTCTCGCGACCTGCTGAAAATGAAGGATGAAGGCAGCTTCCGCGAAGATTTGTATTACCGCTTAGCCGTGCTACCCATCACCGTCCCCCCGCTGCGCTCGCGCCGAGTGGACATCATCTCCTTGGCTGACTACTTCCTCTCCAAATACAACAAACGCTATCAAAAGAAGGTCAAGCGCATCTCCACCCCCGCCATTGACATGCTCATGAGCTATCATTGGCCCGGTAACGTCCGCGAGCTCGAAAACATGATTGAGCGCGCCGTCATCATGTCGGGAAGTGGCGTCATCAATGCCATCGACCTTCCACCATCGCTGCAAACGGCAGCCGCCACAGGCACGGAAAAACACCTTCCCCTCCCCCGCGAGACGGAAGAGAGCGTCGGGCTTGAAACCCTTGCAGCCGCCTTTGAGACCGAGTTGATTACCGAATCACTCAAACGCAACCAAGGCAACGTCTCCGCCAGCTCCCGAGAACTGCGCATCACCCTGCGCAAACTCAACTACAAAATCCAGCAGCTCCATATTGAGCCATCTCAATACCGATGATTGAAACCAGGTGAACATCCACTTGCCATAGAACATCCACCATGACCAACGATATCAAGATAGGAATCATCCAAAATGCCCCCCTTAGCGCGGACTTCTCTGCCAACCTTAGAGCCATTGTTCAGGCCTACCGCGACTGCATTGACCGCGGGGCAAATCTCGTGATTGCTCCCGCCTATGCCCTGACAGGGCCCGAATTGCTCGACCTGAGCCAACGCCCATCCTTCCAACAGCAAAACCAACTCGCGCTCGAAACCCTCGCCAAGGAAATCGCCCATGCCCCACTGATTGTAGCATCCTACAGCACAGGCATTAGCGCTGATGATGAAGAGAACATCTTTGGCCTCTTAGACAGCAGTGAATTCATCATCGAAGCCCCCCAAGTACTCTGCCCCTTCCTCTTAGAAGATGGTGCCGTCACGCAACTGGAGGAGGGTGAAGTCTGCGATATCCTCGGCCTCAATGTCTATGTTGAAGTCGGTGATATCGAGAGCATGACCGATATCAACGAGCTCGATTTATTCGTGCGCCTTTCCACCGATTCATGGTATGCCGGTGCCAGCAATGACATAGAAGAATCGCGACGTTGGGAAGCCCAAATCAACAACTGCCCGCTGCTCAACATCCACAGCGTGGGTTATGCGGAAGGAAATGTCTATGCTGGTGGCTCCTGCTTTTACGACCGCGAAGGAACACCTGTGCACCGTCTCCCCTTCTTTGAAAGCGCACAAGCCGTCATCGCCCTTAGTGCAAGTGGGCGCGCACGAGCCCTGCCCGAGCAAGAAGCCCTACTGCGCAGTGCCTTAAGCTGCTGCTTGCGCGACTACACCCGCAACATGGGTTACGTCGGCATCGCCATCAACATCGATTTACCCAACAGCGGATTGCTCGCGCTACTGGGGGCCGAGGCACTCGGAGCCCAACATGTCCACGCCTACAGCTTTGAGCAGGGGGAAAACCTGACGGCAAAAGCACTAGGCATCAAGCTCACCCGACTTGAAAACCCGATGGGCGAAACCTTCCTCGCCAGTGTCCCATCCATGCAGCAAGACACGCTACCTAGCCTTGAGGCACGACTGAAAGCTGCCCTGCTCAGCAGCCTTGCCGAGCAAGATGGACTGGCCCTCATCTCGCCACTCAACCGCCATCAGCTACTCATGGGGGAATTTAGTCTCTATGGAGAATCCTGCGCCAAACTCCTCCCCTTCGGTGGGCTGTACGAGATGGATCTTTACCTACTCAGCAAGCACATAAGCGATGAACGCCCCGATTGTTTGGGAGCCCTTGCCGAACCTAGCCGCCCGCAAATCGACAAGATTTTGCACCGCATGCAAGATAACAATTGCAGCGCCCACTACATCATCCACGAAAGCGAAGGCGAGCTGTCAGAGCAGGACGTCCGCCTCGTCCAGCGACGCGTGCTCACCTCGGCAGAAAAACGAGCCCAGCTCCCCCCCATCCTCATGTTGGAAGCCAAGGGAGAGCAACTGCGCCTCCCCATCTGCCACCGACTCAATGACTAATTTTGCAAGGTTTCCAATAACCTTGTGACCCGATCAGCTCGGGGAAGATTGATGGTAACCGTCGTGCCTATTGCCTCCTTAGAGGCAATGGCAAGGCTACCGCCATGCTCATTGATGATGCGGCGGACAATGAGCAGCCCCAGCCCATTGCCATTCTTCTTAGTGGTACGGAAGGGCTCATAAAGGCTACCCATCACTTCGTGGGAGATGCCCGTACCGCTATCGCTGATGCGGATAATGACATCGCTATCATTGAAATCGGTCTGAATCAAAATCCCGCCATCTGGGCCAGCGATGGATTGGTAGGCATTGCGAATCAGATTATAGAAAACTTGGAATAGCTGGGCATCATCAGCCAGCAACTCAGGCAACTTTTCGCAAAATGACTCTTGAATACCGATGCCTCGATCAGCAATTTCCGCACTCAAAACATCCAGCACGCGAGATAGGCAATCATGAATATCCACCACCGCGCGCTGCAAGCTGCTGGGTCGCATCGACTGCAAGAACTGGCGAATCAGGGTATCCAAACGCTTTGTTTCACCAAGGGCATTCTTGAGCAGCGGTTCAATCACCTCACGACACTCGGCTGGCATCTTAGCGAGCTTGCGCTCCATGACCTGCAAATTGAGCCCCAGCGAGTTGATGGGGTTGCCTAACTCGTGCGCCACCCCACTGGCGAGGAAGGAGAGCAAGTTCATCTGTTCAGCCTCGGCATCGGCCGCGTCCTTCGCCCGCAATTCGGTGTCATCCTGCACCAGTAAAAGATATTCTTCCCCCCCGCTGATGGGCGTCATGAAAAAATTATAGTGCCGTTTATCGGGGTAATTGACCTGCAAATCGCGGGTAATGGCAATGCCACTGGCCAACAACTCTTGCCAGTCACAAGTTCCGCCAGAGAGGGTTTCAAAACACTCTTGCAACAACTCGCGCTTGCTGCGCCCATAAATTTGACAGGCCGCTTTGTTGGCAAAGCTTGCCTTGCCATCTGTGTTGAAGAGGACGACCCCATCATGCAGCGCATCAAACACATCCTCCAACAAGCCTCGCTCGGCCGCCATACGGGTGAAGACCTGACGCAGCTCCGTCGGACTCAAGCGATCAAGCCGCTCGACAATCTTATCGATGGTCACTTTTTTCATGTTAAACTAAAATCGAAGGCGCAACTTCTTAAAGCGCGTGGGTAAGATAAAACGAAGCACACCCTTGGCATCAAACTCTCCCGTCGCTACCTCCTGCTCATCAAGCCAGATACTTACATGAACACCCTGCGGCAAGCCATGCAAGCAGCATTCAACCCGCTCGGACAGGGGTTCCAGAGCACCCGTCGTCTTGTGCTCCAGCTCAAAGGAATGAGCATCGGACACATAGTCAAATTGATGGTAGAGGTACTGCGAAATACGATAACCATGCCCATCCCCAGCATCCTCATAGTGGTAGCTGCACTCCTTGGCATGGGGAGCCCACCACAATTCATAGCTGGTGGGTGGGCTACTTAACTCGCCCACGAACTGTTGAACAGGCCAACGGGGGATGAGGTGCCCGCCCCGCACAAAGACCGGGATGTGGGAGAGCTGAGTCGGAATCCAAACCTCCTGCCCCGCGTGACCGAGGGGGCGATCATCCCAAAGCGAATACCAGATCCCCTCGGGGATATAAAGCGTCCTTCCCGCATCACCTGCATGATGGACAGGGACCACGTAAAGCGAATCGCCCA
>JAWXTZ010000058.1:0-14195 GCA_044433085.1 Akkermansia sp. | reverse complement strand
AGATGTTTTCAGGGAAATGTTCATCATCATTAGATGGACGTTTTACCTTTCATTCTAGAACAGCTTAACTGAAATAGAAAGAAATTATTCAGCTGTCGCATTTAATGTTGCAATTCACAGTGTTTAGTTTTTTATCCAGCTGACTGCTATCGCCTTCGTAGGCGAGTTTGAGCTGGTTTTTGAGGTCGTTAAATTTGTTGTTGACGGGTGTTGCAGAAAGCATGAGTACCTTGGTTTTAACGCCAGAGCGAATGACTTTGTTGAGCAGTTTTTGGTAGCGGTTTTCTTTTTCGTCTTCTTCCCTATCATCTTCTAATTTGCCGCCATTGCGGAAGTTGTGGGATTCATCAATGACGATGAGGTCGTTATTGCCCCAATTGTAGTTGCGTAGGTCGATGCCATTCGATTCTCCCTTTTCGCGTGAAAGGTCGGTGTGGTAGAGGACGTCGTAGCGCAGTCTATCTTGATGGATGGGGTTGTTGAGATAATTTGCTTTATAGGTCAGCCAGTTGCTGCCGAGCTTTTTAGGGCAGAGAACGAGGACGTTCTTGTTCCTCATCTCATAGTATTTGATGACGGCTAGGGTGGTGAAGGTTTTGCCGAGACCAACACTGTCAGCTAGGATGCAGCCATTGTATTGTTCAAGCTTGCTGATGATGGCGCGTGCCGCATCTTTTTGGAAGTTGT
This sequence comes from Akkermansia sp., assembly GCA_044433085.1. Taxonomy (GTDB): domain Bacteria; phylum Verrucomicrobiota; class Verrucomicrobiia; order Verrucomicrobiales; family Akkermansiaceae; genus Akkermansia. Next base: position 13,508 of record JAWXTZ010000058.1, on the reverse strand, counting down.
AAAGTTTTTGCCAGATTTGGCTGCGTGTGTAGCCGCTGTCCTCATTGGGTAGGATGTCGGTGTTGATATTATCGACAAATTCGGCAAAGAGATGGTGCAGGGTGAGGTAGTAGATAAACTCGGGTGAGTTTTCGCTGTAGCAGTTTTCAATCCGCTCGATGACCTCGGCAGTGACGTCTTGGTAATCTTTGTTGTTGCCCCACGTTTGGTGGAATTCTTGGGCTTGAAGCTGCGCTGCTTCGTTACGGACTTTGGCTATGTTGGTGTACTGCTTGAGTGCTTCTGATGTAAAGTGCTCGACTGGGAAGTAGAAGCTTCTTTCTTTATCTTGCTCAAGAAGCATGAATCGGCTAGTGTGTTCCCCTTTGTTGATGGATTTGAATTGCGCTTTTTTGCGAATCCATGCAGCGCACTTTTTCGCGATGGCTCGTTGTTTGAATTCATTGCGCAGTTTGATTTCATGCTCGCTGCCGTAGAGTGTGCGTTCTCGGGTGATGCGTGGGATGTAGAATTCGCGGTTTTCTTTGTCCGAGCTTTTGACGTTGAAGCTTGGGGATGTAAAAAGAAAGTTGATTTTGTCCGCACGTGACAGGCGTGCGGCAAGGTCGCTGAAGGCATACATTGAAAAGCTGTTAGCGGCAATGCTGAGGGTTCCTCCTTTTTTAAGGCTTCGATCCAGCTCGTCTCTCAAGTTGGATGAGAGCATTTCAATGGGGGCATTTGCTGTTTCTGTTTTGACCAGATTATCAATGCTCAAGCCTTTTTGGGTGGCATAGTCAATTGTGTATTCTGTGCCGCCGGCTAGCCCATCATAGTAGCAGATGAGTCGGGAGCTGTTGTCGATTAAATAGTCATTGCGTTGAAAGTAGGCGGCGCGTTTGTCCTTGGGGTTTAGTGTAATAGTATCGTCTGCTTCTAGTAAGATGCGGTGGTATTCCGAGTCGACTCTTCGCTTGGCAGCATAGGGTAAGACGGCTATCAGGCGGATGTGGGGCAGTTGTTTTTTGAGTTCTAGCACGCAGTTGGCAGCCATCAGGTCAAAGCCCTCGGCCATGCCTGATAGAAAGTGGCAATAGCCATCTGCAATGGCGGATAAGATGGATTCTCTTAAATCAGATGTAACAGTTGCAAGTTGAGATGGGCTTAGTGCCAGTTTTTCGGGTCTATACCCACTGAAAGATGCTGTCTTATCCCTATCGTTCATAGCGTGATAGTTCATTCTATCAGATATGGGCTTATGCTGTACAGCTCAAACTGATTTTTTGCTTATCATCACGTTTGTTGTTGATGTTTCTTTCTATTTATTATATTATAAGCCTATTAGTTATAGACTTGAAGATGAAAATGAAGCACTTTGTTATCGCGTTTGGTTTGGCTTTGATGGCGACTCAGTTGAGCAGTTGCCTTTGGATGTTTGCTGCTAATGTGGTGACGGAGGAGATTTTGGAGGAGCGCGCTGAGGCGCGGGGTGAGTACCGTGAGGAGCGTTTGACCCTTCCGCCCCCAGATTTGAAGGGGACTTGCTTGGAGGGTACTATTCTTGATCGGGGTTGATTGATGCGGGCGGGGCGCTTGTTGTGCTGCGCTTGTTAAATAATTTTTTTTAATATTTTTTCATCTTTTTTAATATTGCTATTGCTTTGTGGCTTAAATAGTGGTAGCGTTGACTCATGTCAACTTGCTTTTATAATATTATAGGCAGACCGACGACAGGTAGTTGTCAATCATGCTAAGCTGATTGTTGCCTGGCGTGCGGTTCTTGTTTTTGTGGTGAACCGCCGTTCTCTTGAGGCCTCTTTGGGCTGTTTTATCGGGGCTTTTTCTCGATTGATATCTTGACCCTTGTGTGCCTTTTTTTGCCCCCTGCTTGTGTTTGGGGGAGTCTCTCATGAAAAGAATACAATAACAAATAATACGAAGATGAATATTATTGATACTGAAAAGAATAAAATCCTCATGTGGAATGAGGGGGTGGAGGTTGATGCCTTCGCGATGGAGCAGTTGAGGAATTTAGCCAATCACCCTTTCCTGCATCGTCATGTGGCAGTGATGCCTGATGCTCATGCGGGTATGGGGGCGACGATCGGGTCTGTCTTTTGCGCGGATTCTGCGGTGATTCCTTCTGCCGTTGGGGTGGATATTGGTTGCGGGATGATGCTTCAGCAGACGGGTAAGCTGATTGATGAGGCTTTGCTTGCGGATTTGCCTCGCATTAAGCAGGATATCCTGAAGTGGATTCCTGTCGGCTTCCGCCATCAAAAGGTGTTGCGCAAGGCTTATCGGGTGGGGACTTTGACGGAGTTGCAGTCGCGTTTTGAGGCGCAGCGCGCAGATCCGGAATTTGACCCTCAGTCGATGGAGGGGATTGAGTATTTGAATTATATTGACCCCGATTCCATCAAGTCGCGTGTGCCGCGTCTTGTGTTGGCGGCTCAGGATGAGATGGTTTCGATGTTGTCGGATGATTTGTTGGCGGTTTTACGCCGTTACCCTGATTTGATGAATGGGCCTCACCCTATTCATCAGGTGGGTAGCTTGGGGGGTGGTAATCACTTTATTGAGTTGTGCCGTAATCGCGCAGACGAGTTGGTGATTTTGATTCACTCGGGTTCTCGCAATTTTGGTAATGTGGTGGGGACGCTCTTTACCCGTTTGGCTAATGCTCATAGCTCTGATGCGATTAAGGAACAGAAGCTTGCGTATTTGGAGGCGGGTAGCCAGTACTATGATGATTACTTAGTCTTGATGGATTTTTGCGTGCGTATGGCGAGTCTGAATCGTCGTACAATGGTGAAGATTGTTCAGGAGGTTTTGCGGTATCACTGTGGTGATGGTGCTGCGCTGCCTTTTGCGGATTGCATTCATAATTATGTGGATATTCCCAAGGTCGCGGGTTTGCCTTGCGTGACGCGTAAGGGGGCTATCAAGGTTTGGGATGTTGATGCGGCTGCGCCTATGGTGGGGATTATCCCTGGCGCGATGGGGCGTAAGAGTTATGTGGTGCAGGGTAAGGGTGATAATCCGCTGACTTATAACTCGGCATCCCATGGTGCGGGGCGTACGATGAGCCGCAATAAGGCGCGTCAGTGCATTGCGGTGGAGGATCATATTAAGTCCATGGAGGGGATTGTGTGTAATGCGCAGGCCTCGAACGTGGATGAGAATATGAAGAGCTACAAGGATATTGAGCTGGTCATGGCCGCGCAGGCGAAGAATGTCGATATCATTGATGAGCTGCGCCCTTTGCTCAATGTGAAGGGGTAATAGAAAAGGGCTGTTCCGAGAGGAACAGCCCTTTGATTTTGTTGAGGGATAGGGTGCTTTATTGAGCAGGTGCTGCTTCTGGTGCAGGAGCTGGGGCAGGAGCGGGAGTTGCTTCTGGTGCTGGTGCAGGGGCGGGAGCTTCTGCTGGGGCAGGGGCTGCTGGTGCTTCAGCTGCGGCTTTGGCGGCGGCTGCGTATTGGGCTGCTGCTGCTGCGTATTGGTCGCGCATGGGTTGGCTTTGGGTGAAGAGGGCTTCTGCTCCTTCTGCGAACATTTGGGCGATGCCTGCTTGGATGTCGGACGCTTGTTCTGGGTAGTTGGCGGCTACTTTTTCCAAATCGGATTTCATGTCTTCTAAATCAGCTGCGCTTTTAGCTTGGATGATGGTGCCCATGATTTTGTATTGGAAGAGTTGTCCTAAGGTTTCTTGTTCCAAACCCTTTTGGTCGAGGAAGCTGTCAACAACGCCAATGAAGGTGGTCATTTGAGCTTCGGTGGGGAATTGTCCCATTTCACCGAGTCCGGCGGCAACGCAGGCGTCTTCAAAAGCGGTCATTTCGGTCACGATTTTGTCCATGTTTTCGGGCACTGCTGGTGCTTCTGCTGCTGCTGCTGCGGGGGCTGGTGCTGGTGCTGCTTCTTCTTGGGCCATGGCGGTGCCAAGGCAAGCGGCTAAGGCGATTGCGGAAAGGGTGGTTTTGTACATGCCATCCAATATGCGCTTTTTGTGTTGCCATTGCAAGCGCTAAGTTTCAGTTGAGGGGGGCTTTTTGGCTTGATGACGCGTTTCTGCCTTTTCTGGAATGCGTAAAGCCCCGGGCTTTTGCGGACCCGAGGCTTTTGGTTGTAGTGTATGGACGATTGTCCCGTGCCTTAATGGTGTGTTAAGGGCTTGATGGCATGAGATGTGCCATGGATTGTGTGTGGGGAATCTTGTTAGGCTCAATTGCTTCTAGCAAATGGCATACAGGTGAAATCCCACAATCTGTATAATGATACATTCTGCCTCACATTGCAAGCATGAAATTCAATGTGGGGTGCGCATGCTCTTTGTTAAGATATGGAAATCCTACTTTTGTGGTTTCGTAAATTACTGCTGGTCTGGCGAATGCGCTTTTATTAGTCGGCTTTGGTTTTTTTGGGGGGTGATGATGCTAAAATTAGTATTTAGGGGCGGATTGCCTTGATGCGCTGAAGAATATCTTCCATCGGCATGGAGAATATCCCATTGATAACGCGATCTACTTGGGCTTGTTGACTGGGGTATTGCTTGCCATATTGGATGATGCCTTCTTTGACTTGGGCGATGTCAGCAACGCTTTGGGCATTCATGAGTTGGGTGTTGAGGCGTACCCATTTGAGTGTTTGCTCCAGCTCGGGGCTCAAGTCGGTGCGTGCGAGTTGTTGGTCAAGCACGCTGAGCATTTGTTCGGGCGGGGTGGTGTTGATGATGTGCTCGACTTCTTGCTGGGCTGCTTGTTCGGCGGCTGCTTTGGCTGCTGCGGCACCCAGTCCCAAGATGTCGGCTGTATCGACCGCGATGATTTGGGCGACGAGGGCGGTGTTATGGGGGCGCAAGTTGTCGGGGCATTGCTGGTTGATGGCGAGTAGTGCTTTGGCTTTGTCTAGCCCTTGCAGTTTGTTGGCATGGGCGATGTCTGCATCAAGTTTGCTTTTGTCGCTCAGGGCTTTGTTCCACAGTTCTTGGGCTGTGCTCAAGTCGCGGTATCCGACAAAGCCATTGATGATGGCTCCATCTTGGTTGAGTAGCAGGACGGTGGGGAATCCTGTGATGTTCATGCCCTGCGCCAGTGCTTGGTTGGCGGCTCGTTGTTCTTCGGTGATGTGATTGCCTTTGGGTAGGTCAATTTCGACGAGTTCGAAGTTCTTCTGGGCGTAGGCGGCAAATTCAGTGGTGTCGAAGACGTTTTGTTTGAGCATTTTGCAGGGTGGGCACCAGTCGGAGCCCGTGAAGACGAGTAGCACGGCTTTGCCGCTGTGTTGGGCTTGGGCGAGGGCTGCTGGTAGGTCGCTGCCCCAGTGGGCTGGGCTTGTGGCGGTTGGGCTTGCGGTCGCGGGGCTGGGGGCCGCGGTATTGGCGTGGAGGGGGCTAAGTAGGGCGGCGACTGCGGCTGTGGTGAGCATGGCTTGTTTCATGCCTTTTATCTTCTTCTTTTTGGTCGGGCTTTGCAAGGAATAACTTGGTGCATGTCGGTGTTTTGTTCTTGGAATGGGTGGGGGGATTTGCTATGATGTATTTATGTTCAAAGCCGCTATGATTATTGCCTTGGGGTTTGTGGCCTTAAGTTTGACGCAGTGTACGATTACACAGCAGCTTATCCATGTGCCTGATGGCCCCGAGGAGGCCTTGGAGGGTCATGCCAAGGGGGTGAAGCGTACGTCTTACAAGATTCGGGGGGTGCGCTACTACCCGATGACGGTTGATGCTGCACTTGATTATGAGGCAGAGGGTGTTGCGTCTCACTACAATGGTGGTGGCGGGCGAACGGCTATTGGCGAGCGCGTTTACAAGGGTGATTACCATGCCGCGCACCGAACTTTGCCCTTGCCTTGTGTGGTGGAGGTGACGAATTTAGCCAATGGCAAGACTTGCAAGTTGCGCGTCAATGACCGTGGTCCCTTTGTGCGCAATCGCTTGATTGATGTGAGTGCTCAAGCAGCCCGCGACCTCGGTTTTTATGGCAGGGGGCTCCAGCGTGTTAAGGTGAAGGTTCTCAGCGTGGGCGATGGCGAGTACCGTAAGGTAAAGAAATAATCACCACGCCTTATTGAATGCTGCTCAGGGCTTCGGCTGCGCTGTCGGGCAGTTCGACAAGTTTGATGCGCCCCGAGGAGCCGTGCGCTATCTTGACCTCTGACTTGGCGAGCTTGAGGCTTTTGGCAAGGAAGGCGCAAATCTCCTTATTCGCTTTGCCATCCACTGGTGGCGCGGCGATGCGCACGCGCAGGACGCGCCCGATTTGGGGGTAGTTTTCCTCCCAGCCTAGGATTTCGCTTTTCTTGGCTCCGGGGGTGACTTTGAGTGCTAATTTCATGATTTCTTGCGTTTATCGCCTAATTAGGCGATAATTAGGCGATAATTAGGCGATAATTAGGCGATAATTAGGCGATGTGATAAAAAAATGTTTTGCCGCGTTGAGTTTTGATAATCAAGCCAAGCTGGTCGAGTCGTTGCAGGTCGTTGCGGGCTGTTTGGGGCGACGTGTGGTATTGTCTGGTGACGTAGGGAACGCTCAGCTCGGTCTCTGGTCTTTTGAGCAACTCGGCATAGATGCTCTTTTGGCGCATGTTGAGTTCGGGCAGGGCGCTTAGTTGGGCGAGCTTGTCTTCCTGTTCTCGGCTCTTGTTGCTGATGTAGCTTTGAAGGCTTTCGATGGCTGATTTGATGGTGCAGAGTTGCTGGAAGATGAAGTAGTTGATATCGCCCTCATCCTCTTCTGTGTCAAGGAAGGATTTGTAGTAGTTTTTGGGGCGTTTGAGGATTTCGCTTGAAATGGAGATGTACTCGTATTGGGGGTAGCCTGATTGCAGCATGTACCAGTAGAAGAGGGCGCGCGCGGTGCGGCCGTTCCCGTCGATGAAGGGGTGGTCGTAGGCTAGCCAAAAGTGGATGATGCACGCCCTGATGATGGGGTGGGTGTAGTCTTCATCCCCTTGGTTGGCAAAGTCACAGAGGGCTTGCAGTCGGCTGGGCAAGTATTCGGCCGGTGGTGGGGTGTGGACGAGTTCGCCCGTGCGGACATCTTCAACGCGTACCTTGTCTTCATCCCGCCTAAAACTCCCCGCCATTTGGGCTTCATCTAGTGTATCAAGGGTTAACATTCGATGGAGGGTGAGGATTTGCTCGACACTGAAGGCATCATGCTTGATGTTCCCGATTTCTTGCATGGTTGCATAGTTATTGAGCACCATGCGCTCACCCATATCAAGAGGCTTGCGATTTTGCCGCAGCATGGCCTTGGCTTGGGCTCGTGTGGTGACGGCACCTTCCAGCATGCTGGAGGTGATGGACTCTTGCTCCAGTCGGTTGATGAGGTAGTTATGCCCGCTTCGTTTGAGCTCTGGGCTGGGTTCGCAGCTTGCACCAAGGGTGTCAATTTCGTGCAAGAGTTTGAGCATACATGGGGTAAGGCTATAGGAAAAGGCCTTGTGTTGGGCGTCGGTCAGTCCAAGGTATTCTCGGCCCAAGCGACGTTGTAGCTTGAGACCTAGCCACCATTGTTGTTCGGTGAGTCCTGCTGGTGCCTTGCGGAATCGCAGTTCATTCCATGAGAGGTAACGGTCAACCCGCTTGCTTTCGGCCCGCGCACTTTCCATGATGAAGAAGAGGTCGCAGCCATCGGATAAAGCACTTTCCATTAAGGTGCTTAGTGCTGGCGGGTGGGTGATTCTCATGACTGTAAGTTAGCATGATGTTGAGACTTTTGTCAAGATTTATCGCCTAATTAGGCGATAATTAGGCGATAATTAGGCGATGGAGAGTGGGGCGAATCGTGATTTGCATTGTTCCTTGACCCAAAGCCACTTTTGTTGTAGACTCTCGCGCATGCAGGAATTGGAAATCATGGCCCCAGCGGGCTCCTTTGAATCCCTTGCCGCTGCTTTACGTGCAGGGGCTGATAGTGTTTACTTTGGCGTGGGCGCCTTTAATATGCGTGCCCGCAGTACGGTTAATTTTACCGTGGAGGATTTGCCCGGTGTTGCCCGACGCTGCCATGCCTTTGGTGCTAAGGCTTATCTGACATGTAATATCATTATTTATGATGAGGAGTTGGAGCCCATGCATCAACTGCTCGACCAAGCTTTGGCCGCTGGTATTGATGCGGTGATTGCTGCTGATATGGCCGTGATTGATTATGCCCATAAGATTGGTTTGGAGGTGCACGTCTCCGTCCAAGCCAATGTCTGTAACATGAGCACGGTGCGTTTTATGGCGCAGTATGCCGATGTGATGGTGCTGGCACGCGAGCTGAAGCTTAGCCAAATCCGCCATATTATTGACAGCATCAAGGAGCAGAATATTACTGGCCCACGCGGTGAGTTGGTCAGGGTGGAGATTTTTGCCCATGGTGCCCTGTGCATCGGTGTTTCGGGCAAGTGCGGTATGTCCTTGGCGGCATCCAACCAAAGCGCAAATCGTGGTGCTTGCTTGCAGCTTTGCCGCCGCAAGTACAATGTGACCGACACCTTTACAGGTTTTGAAATGGAGATTGATAACGAATACGTCATGTCACCCAAAGACATTTGCACGATTCGTGTGATTGACCAACTTGTCGAGGCGGGGGTCTCTGTCTTTAAGTTGGAGGGGCGCGGACGCTCCGAGGCTTATGTGTCTACCGTGACGCGTGTTTACAAAGAAGCCGTGCAAGTTTGTGCTGCGGGCAAGTGGACGCCAGAACAAGTCCCAGTTTGGGAGGAGGATTTGATGCGTGTCTTCAATCGCCAGTTCTGGCAAGGTGGTTACTACCTTGGTGAAGAGTGGGATACATGGAGTGGTTGTTCGAACAGCTTGGCGCTGGAGCAACGCCAACACCTCGGTCGTGTGGTGCGCTGGTACCCCAAGGCCAATGTCGCCCACATTCGATTGGAGGCCGATAGCCTTGCCCTTGGTGAGATTATCGAAGTCACGGGACAAACGACGGGCATCGTTCGGGCGACTCCGACCGAGATTCGTTATGATAACGAGGCGGGTGAAACCCTGACAACGGAATGTGCCGCGAAGGGGATGGAGGTCTTTGTTGTGCTGGACCAAAAGGTGCGCCATGGCGACAAAGTCTACAAAGTATCACGACGCAAGTTGACATGAAGCCACGCGTATTATTTACAGCGGCAGAGATTGATGCCGCGCTTGATGGAATGGCGGCTGCCATTGTTGCCCGCATGGGCCGTGAGCAAACGGTTGTTTGTTTGGCGCTGTTGAATGGTGCCCTGTGGTTTGCGGCAGATTTGCTGCGCAAGCTACCACGCAATTACGTGTTGGAGACAGCGCGCGTGAGCAGCTATGGGGATGCTTTTGAGAGCTCTGGCCGATTGGATTGGAAGACGCCTATGCCCGATGTTGCAGGCAAGGCGGTCTTGGTGCTTGACGATGTGTTGGACACGGGCTTGACCCTTCATACCGTGCGCACCGAGCTTTTAGGCGCGGGCGCGACGGAGGTTTTGAGTGCCGTTGCCGTTGACAAGCATGAATGCCGTCGAAATGATTTTGAGGCAGATTTCGTAGGGCTGGTCGCGGGTGACGCCTACCTCTTAGGCTATGGCTTGGACGCAGCGGGCTTTGACCGCAATCTACCCGATATTGTGGAGATGGTGTAAAGGGAACCTCTAGCAATTAGTATTTGAACAAAGATAAAACTGTTGCTTAGGTCAATCATGCGAATTGCTAGAGGTCCCCTAAAGGCTCCTCAATGCCCCTTGCTGCCACCGGGCAGTTCACTTCACAAAAATCACCTCGTGGATATAGATGGGGATGCGTCGCTCGCCGGCTACGGGTTCCTTGCGCAACAGCGTTACGGTCTTGTCAGCCCCATTCAAGGGTACCACAATTTGCGTTCTGTCTTGGCATGGGGCATTGGGCGCCTCTTGCACGATGAGCTGGTTGACCCCAGTCCCGATGATGACGGCCGCCTTGCTATCCTTGCGTCCATAAAATCGGTGACGCTTCAGTTCGCTTGCGTTCCATGAGCTCAAGATGTCCCCATCCGTCATGTTTTCAACGATGTTGCGGTTGTCATCTGGTGGGCAGTCCATCTTAAACATGTTGAGTTTGACGTCTCGTGTCTCACCACTCGTGTTGGTTAAACGCATGCTGCGGATGCCTTGCTGCGGCAGTCCCTTGCCCACGACAACGATGGTGTTTTCTGTTTCGCTATTTAGGAAGTGCAGGCGTTGCTCGCTGCCATCTTCCAGCGTGACGTCAATGGCTGCCCAGTCGAGGATGTCTGGGCAATCGAGGTTGATTTCCAACCACGTGGCTTTGACGGGTGTTTTGACGCTCAGGCTGATGCTTTGCCCTGCCTCCATGTGCGCGACTTCCATGATGCGCCCGATGCCGACAAATTTTTCGTTGCGGATGGGCAAGGCGTTCTTCCACCCAGCAACGTCTGTTTTGACGCGTTGGGGCGTTTTGTCTTCAACGCTGAATTCGCGAATCTGGGTCCACTGTGTCCCTGCTTCTAAGACTCGGTAGCGCAATTGCGTGGCTTTGATGGGCGTTTTGAAGTTCAGTTCAATGCTCCCCCCAGTTTGAACCCCTGCCAAGGGGTGCCAGTTTTCCCCATCCATGCTGCTTTCAAATTGCCCTTTGATGGGGTGGGCTTCTGGGCTTTTGTTGCTGCCCATGAGGAGTTGGATTTCCTTGATGTCGGTGGGGATGCCGAAGTCGAGCATGTACCAGTCGCCTTTCTTGTGGGCGCTGTTTTGTAACCAGTTGGTGCCCGTGTTAGCATCCATGACCTTGTCGCCATTTGTTTGGTAGTCGCCCACCGAGCTGATGAATTGGGTTCCGTGGTAGCTGTAGTCCTTGTCGCCCGTGATGCTGGCGTAGCATTGGCTCGCTGCGATGTTGGCGGCTTGTTCGACCATGGGGGCGAGGTGACGGCTGGCAACTTTAGGTTTCTTCTCGCTCTTGCCAAAGTCACTAAACCAGTGCCAAGCATGCAGTAGAATGCCCAGCTCTTTGGTGTTGGGTCCACCTTTAATGATTGTTAGGGCACTGACCCCGACTTGTCCGAGTTGTCCATACTTGGCAAACCACGCATCAAGTTCTCCGCGCAGGGTGGTGATGTCGCTGTTGCGTTGGAGTTCTTGTGCCGCGACGATGGCTCCTTGGCATTCATGAATGACGCGTTGGGTGGCTTCTGCGGGTAGCTGCCCTGCATCTAGCCCCTCTTGGACGTCTTGGATGTCCTTGGCGAGGTGGACGGATTCCTCCCTATTGTAGTGGTGGACATTGCGCCCCAAATCAGAGTTATTGTTGCAGAAGTGCTGCATGGCACCAGCGCAGCTGGGGAAGAGTCGTTGAATGCCATCCTGCCAGTTGGTGGTGGATTGAAAGTCCTCAATATTCCAGCAGTAATCCGCCACGCCAAAGAGCCCAATTTTGCTGGCTTCTGGCCATTCCATCGGGTTGGCGACAAAGCCAGTCATGAGTTCTTTCATCTGTGGGCTTTGGTCTAAGCCGTAGGTGCGACCCATGCCCACATGCGAGCGGCAGTAGTCGGTGCAGGGCCAGTTCCACCAGATGAAGGTGGGGCGACCCAGTGCGCCTGCTACCCATTCTTGCCCTTCTTTCGTGATGTCGTGGACGACGGTGTTGCCTGTCCACATGACGCGGATGTCGGGGGCTAGGCTTTGCCCCAGTTCGCCCATCCATTGGGGCGATGTCCAAGCGCGGTTGTAGCCTGTTGGGCACATGATGAGGGGACCTACGTCTTTGTGCTTTTGGATGAAGTGTTGGTGGATGTAGCTGCACAGCTGCCCTTGGCGGCTGGCTTTGTTGATTTCCCCGCTGGAGTCATCGACAAAGACCCCAAAGTGGCGCACGCCCAATTTGTGCATGAGTTCCAGCTTGGCGCAAAGGGAGTCCAAGTCGTCCTTGCCTTCGTTTTTAGCCCAGTCAACGGTGTTGGCAGGGTGGATGGCCCAGATGAATTTGACATGATTTTGCTTGGCTACTTCGCAGAGCTCGCTGATTTGTTGCGCGACATCGGCAGGGTAGGGCTCGCGGCAGCGGTAGCCGTGGTGGTAGGGGTCATCCTTAGCCGCCCAAATGTAGGTGTTGAGTTTGTTGCGCCCATAGAATTGCAGCTGCGCGATGCGGGCAGCATGGCTCCATGGTTGTCCGTAGTAGCCCTCTACCGAGCCTCGGTAGGGCAGGTCGGGCCAGTCCATGATTTCGCCTTGGGGTAGGCTGCCCATGGTAATGATTTCTTGCAAGCTTTTGTCAGCAAAGGGGTCATGCTGCGCATTGTTGCTTTCTTTGACGCCTTGCAGCAGTTGGATGATGCTTTGCTTGGCGTAAAAGGCACCCGCTTGGTCGCGGGTGTAGAGGTGCAGTGTATCCCCATGGATGCGCAGGGCGTAGGCTCCCTCTTTCTTGGGCAGTTCACTTGGGCAGTCCTTGGCGTCATGCAGCTGGATGTGCTTGACCTGCGTGCCTTGCCCTTGCCAGTTCACTTGCTGTGGGGTGGGGTATACCTTGGGGCTGTCAGCCCAGCTGGGGTGAATGAGTCCAAGTACGCTTAAGCTGGTGAGGGCTACATGTCGGAGCTGGTGGAGGGGGCTTTTCATGGTTTTTATTTAGTGGAGGCTGAGTAGCAATTCTTGCAAGTCGGCAATGCTGCTGATGCGGTAAGTGGGGGCAAGGGCGATGCAGTCGGCAGCATAGCGCGCGCTGTCCGCCGCCCAAGCGGCGTTGATGATGGGGACGCCCACCTCTTGGCAGCTGGTGATGTCGGATGGGGCATCTCCGATGTAGATGAGCTCCTCGGGGCGTAGTTGGAATTGGTTCATCAGCTCGTTTAGGCGCAGACTTTTGGCGTTAAAATCGGGTTCGCCATAAGCGAGGTAATCAAAGTAGGGCAGCATGTTGAAGTATTCAAGCGAAGGGATGGCGGTGAAATCCTCCTTGCCCGTGATGAGGGCAAGGCGAAAACCGCGCTGCTTGAGGGTAGCGAGCATGTCCATGACCCCATCGAAGGGCTGTGGCGCAAGGCTGGGGTGGAGTTGCTGATAAATTTCCACAAATCGGGCGAGGGGTGCTGCGAGTTCGGGCGCGTCGGGTTGGATGTTGAGCAGACCCCCCAAGACCCCGCGGTCGCTGAGCCCGAAGAAGTGCTCGACTTCGGCGACGCTGGGGCGGGTGCCCGTGTGCTCTTCAGTGATGCAGCGGTAGGCTTCGACGCAGAGGGGAAGGGTATCGGCAAGGGTGCCGTCAAAATCAAAAACGAGGGTGTGGATAGGCATGTTCAGGAAAATTAGGCTGCTACCCTAACATGTTGCTTTTGTGATTGCAAGCAGGAAAATGCGTCTATGCCTCTATCGTCGCTGATGACTGAACGAGAAAGGCGAGTGAAAAATAAGAAAAAAGATAGCAATGTGGCGAAAAAGGGCACTCCGTCAGATGTGTCGCGTGAGAGCTCTTAGCTAGGACATAAAAAAGACATGCCCACTTTCTATCGGATGTGGTATACTGCGGGTGTGAAATTAACAAATATACTTCC
>JAWXTZ010000057.1:0-14378 GCA_044433085.1 Akkermansia sp. | reverse complement strand
AATTAAAAGAAAATCAACTCTTTTTTAATGTGTTATATATGAATTTGGGCAACACATTTTTACTAGGTTTCGAAGTCATCTTTACTCCTGTGGTCAAAATGGCCGTGAATAGTAACGATTTTTTTACCATAAATCGCTTTATTCTCTATTTTAAGAGAAATTTACTGTTGACATTTAAGTGTACTAAAGTGTATCGTACGTGGTAGCAAGTGTACCACAAGCATGCAAAATAACTGTCCAACACAGTTTACAGGTCACAAAACCTATAAACTTGACCCCAAAGGGAGGGTTGCGTTTCCGTCTAATTGGAAGACGGGCTCAAACGCAATCTTTAAACTTTTGCGGGCACAGCGCGACGGCTACCCCATCATCAAGTGTTACACCGAGGCGAGTTTCGCCCACATGGTCAACAACGTACAGGAAAAGGCCGAGGCTGCTGGACACAGCCCACAGGAGATTCAAAACTACATTGGCATCATCATTGGTACCTGCTTTGATGCCGAGTTGAACAACCAAGGCAAATTCCCCCTCTCCAAAGAACAGCGCGAACAACTCAAAGTGGAAGAGCAACTCATGATGGTCGGTCGCGGCACCTTCTTTGAACTTTGGAAACCAGAAGACTATCAAGCAGTCTACGAAATCGATGCCGTCCAAAAGCTCGAACTCGACAAGCTCTTTGGCATCTTCTCCTAACCCCCCCATCATTGATAGAACAATCCCCCTTGCCAACACCATTACACGAGAGTCATGCACCGATGATTTGGGCCGCCCCCGAGGCCGAGCTCAGCACCTGCTATCGCGTCATCCTGTGGGAGGATTCTGCCTTCAGCGAAGAGGTTCTGACGCAGTGGCGTGCGCAAAAAGCAGCCCTCGTAGCGCGCATGCGCGAGGCGGGCATCAAGGGCTCTCGTGGCATTTTAGCGCAGTGCTCAAAAGAGCTTAAAGAGCTTACACTCAACACGATTGAAAGACCATTATCGACAGGTGGCGTCGCCCCCCTTTCTCTTACGCGCGTGGGGGCGCTCGCGGAAGCTCTCCGCGCGCAGGCTGGCGTCATCGCCTACCGCATCTGCCCCAGCTGCCTGCAATTGCTCATCGAGCTGGGCGAAACGGACGAGCTGCAAGCCATCATCGCCCAATGCGCTGCTGCTGCCCCAGAACTCACGTGGAGTGCCGAAACCATCATCGAGGCCATCTCGGGAGAACAAGCAAGCGAATGGCAAGCAGCCTGCCGCGCCGACAGCGGTCAGCTTGATGCCGAAGATGCAGCGGCCGCAGCCGAGCTGAACGAGCAAGCCCAAGACTTCCACCACCTCACCGTCTTGGCGGCCGAGGCCAGCGATGCGCTGCAAGCCTGCGAAGGCCGCGTGCTGGTCGATGCCACCCTTGGTGGCGGTGGTCACACCGAACGCCTTCTCGGCAGTGGGGCCACCGTCTGGGGCATCGACCAAGACCCCATCGCACGCGCTGCCGCAGGTGCCCGACTGGCACCCTTTGGCACCCGCTTCAACGCGATTGCAGGCAACTTCCGCGACATCGAAACGCTGCTCGCCTCCCAAGGGCTGGAACAGGTGGACGGCATCTTGGCCGACATCGGAGTCTCCTCCCCCCAACTGGACTGCGCGGAACGCGGCTTTTCCTTCATGCACGATGGTCCACTGGACATGCGCATGAACCCCCATGCCCCGCTGAGTGCCGCCGACATCGTCAACAGCTACAGTGAGGCTGACATCGCCGACATCCTGTGGCAGTATGGGGAGGAGCGCGCCAGCCGCGCCATCGCCCGTCGCATCGTTGCCGAGCGCGCCAAGACCCCCATCACCACCACGCATGCCCTAGCCGCCATCATCGGCAGTGTGCTGCCACGCAAGGGCAAGCAAAACCCAGCTACCCGCAGCTTCCAAGGCTTGCGCATTGCCGTCAATGACGAGTTGGGTGCCCTCACCGCCCTCATGGAGCAAGCCGTCCGCGTGCTGCGCAGCGGTGGTCGCCTTGCCATCATCACCTTCCACAGCCTTGAAGACCGAGCCGTCAAACGCTTCTTCGCCAAGATCTGTCAGGCCGAGATTGACCGCCCCGAGTGGCCCGCCCCGCGCCCCAACCCCGACTACTGCGCCAAGCTCATCACCCGCAAGCCCATCGTGGCTGGTGAGGAGGAGCTGCGCGCTAACCCCCGCTCCCGCAGCGCCAAGCTGCGAGTTATCGAAAAACTCTAACCCTCATTCACTCACTCACTCATGCCCCCACTCACCACAACAGCCCGCGCGCTGCTATCGGAGACGAGAACGCTCATCAGCCGACTCTTCCTCATCGCCCTTTTCATCACCCTTGCTGGCACCTACTACGCCCACATTCACAACGAGCAAGTCTACATCAAGCAGGAGCTGCGCGAGCTGCAATGCGAGCTGAGCATCAGCCAAATGCAAACCAAGCAACTTCAGGCCAAGGCCGAGAGCCTGTCCAACCGCTGGACCATCCTCGACCGCCTCAACCAAAACCACTCAGAGCTCAGCCACATCAAGGAACAACAAGTTGAATTCCTGAACATCCAAGACAGCGGCATCGTCGCGCACAACCAATACTAAAGCCCCTAACAGCTACCAGCCCCATGTCATTCTACAACACAGCCAACTTCCGCCTCACCAGCATCGGTGTGGCCATCTTTGCTGTGGTTGGATTGACCCTCAGCTCGCTGGCCGAGCTGCACCTCACCAACGATCACTTGGTTCAAGACCGCGTCTTGGAGCGCGTCATTGAAATGGAAAAGCTGCCAGCCAAGCGCGGGCTCATCATGGATAGGAACGAGCAAATCCTCACCAACAACATCGAAACCGCCGAACTGGTTGCCGACCGCTACCACCTGCGCGAAATCAATGTCGTTGTCGAAGGGCTTGCCTACAATGCCGCCAGCCACGACCCCAAATGGGCACAGGCTGATGAGGACGAGCGCGAACGCCTCATCCGCAACAAGCAGGAAGCCCTGCTCAAAAACGCGAAAATCGAAATCACCCAAGAGGAGCGCGAAAACAACCGCCGCCTGCGCGAAGAGGGCAAGCAGGGCACCGATGTCAACCGAGAATCTTATAAGCCCGAGGTCTGCGAGCAATATTATAAGCAGCACGACCTGCTGCTCGCACAGCTGCTCCACCCCTTCCTGCGCCACGAGCGACCCAACGCCAAGGGAGACATGATTGCGGGCATGAGCCTGCAAGAAATCATCGACAAGATTGAGCAACCCGAGGTGGCCGCCAAGCGAGCCGCCCAGCCCAACAGCACCGCGAACTACCGCAACCACATCGTCCTTGCCAAGGATTTACCAATTGATAAGGGCAACGAAATTCGCAGCGCGCTAAGCAAGGCGCGCATTCGTGGGGTCGTCGTTCAAAGTGACAGCTACCGCTCCTACGTCGAACCCACATTGCTCTCGCATGTCATGGGTCGCCTCAATTATGAGAAACAGGGGGAAAGTGGCGTCGAACTCAAATTTGATAACTACCTGCGTGGCGTTAATGGACTGCGCGAATACCGACGCGACGCGCGCGGCAAGGTAGCCCCGCATGCCGATGACCGCTATCTGGCACCCGAACATGGCCTCAACCTGCGCCTGACCATCGATATGCGCATCCAACGCATCGTGGAAGAGGAGCTGGATAAGGGGCTGCGCGTCTTCCGTGCCAAGAAGGGCTGCATGATTATTGTCGAGCCCAAGACAGGTGACATCATCGCCATGGCGAGCCGCCCCTCCAGCAACCTCAACACCCGCGAAGTCATCACCCACAACGGCACCCTGCCGCTGGATAACACCGCTGGGGAAAATGGACAGCCCCTTGGTGGGGAATACAACTTTGCCACGCAAGCCCGCTACGAGCCTGGCTCCACCATGAAGGTCGTTGCCGTCACCGCGGCTGTTGACCAAGGTGTGATGAACATCAACAGCGTGGTGAGCACCAGCCCCTTTACCGGCAATGGCGCCTTCAAATCCGTCAATGACGGCCCATGGCACTATGGACCGCTACCCCTTTGGGGCGTGCTGAAAAAATCCAGCAACCCCGGTGCCGCGCGCATCGCCTTTGCCAGCAAATGGCCTGCCTACCGCGACTACCTGAAGCGCTTTGGACTTACCGAAAGTGCCGACATCTGCCTGCCCAGCGGTGGTGCGTGCATCATTGCCGATGGCACCAAACTGGTCAACTTTTCGCGCATTGCCTACGGCTACTCCATCTCCGTATCCCCCCTGCACATGGCCATGGTCTACGCCACCATTGCCAATGATGGTGTGCGCATGAAGCCCCGCCTCATCGACAAAATCATTGCGCCTGACGGCAGTGTCTTTGACGAATGCAAGCCCGTCGTCGCCCAGCGCGTCATGAAGAGCAGCACCGCCCGCGACCTGCGCGCTGCGCTGCACCACGTCACCATACGCGAAAGCCAAAAGAACCACGGCAACGGCACCGCCATGGCAGCCGCCATCCCCGGCTTCGATATCGGGGGCAAGACGGGTACAGCCAAAAAAGTGAAGGCTAAGGGCGGCTATCACGAAGGCATCTACACCGTCTCTTTCGCGGGGGTCTTCCCCATTGACAATCCCCGCTACGTGGTCATGACCGTCATTGACGAACCCCATTCACCCGATGGGCGCGGCATTGGCGGTGGTACTGTCCCCGCCCCCATCTTCCGACGCACCATGATGCGCATCATCGACACCCTTCAAATCCAGCCCAAAGACCCTGAAGCCTACCAAGCATTCTGCGCCAAACAAGCGGAATCAGATGCCGAATTTGCCAAGAAATGTGCTGATTACCAAAAGAACAAACGAACCAAACGATAAATATGAACAGCGACACCCTATTCTCCGTATTGCCCGAAGCAACATGCAGCGGCAATAAGCCAGCGTCCATCAAATTGATGACAGACGACAGCCGCAAGATTGTAGCAAACAGCTGTTACATCGCCGTTCGTGGCAGTCAGTTTGATGGGCACAGCGCCATTGACACCGCCATTGCCGATGGTGCCATCGCCATTGTGGCCGAAAGCAGCCCCACCGAACTTGCCCAATCCCAGGGCATCTACTGGGTACAAGTCCCCGACACGCACCAAATCAATGGTCTGCTCATGAGTGCTTGGAACGGCAACCCCAGCGAACAGATGATCATGCTGGGCATCACTGGCACCAATGGTAAAACCACCATCAGCTACTTGGCTAATCACATCCTGCGCCAAGCATGGCAACGCGCGGGGCTCATCGGCACCATCATCACCGATAACGGCCAAAGCCGCAGCAAGAGCCACAACACCACCCCCGGTGCGGCCGAACTGCAAGAAACATTTGCCACCATGCTCAAAAACGGCTGCCGTGCCGTCGCGATGGAGGTCTCCTCCCACGCGCTGAGCCAAGGTCGCTGCATCGGCACCAACTTCAACGTTGGGGTCTTCACCAACCTGACCCAAGACCACCTCGACTACCATGGCGACATGGAAAACTACTACCAGAGCAAGCGCGAACTCTTCTACCAAATGGCCGCCAAGGGCAATCGCAAGGCCGTTGCCATCATCAACCATGATGATGAGTATGGTCGCCGCCTCATTGAAGAGCTGCGCCCGCTGATGAAGGTACGCAGCTTTGGCTTGAATGAAGGTGCTGACATGCGCGCCATCCCCAGCATCTGCTCCCTGAAAGGTAGCCAATTTGAGCTGCAATACCAAGGCAAGAGCTACCTTGTCCGCACGCCCCTCATCGGCAACTTCAACATCTCCAACAGCTTGGCAGCCATCGCAGCCTGCACCGCTGCGGGCATCACCATGCGCGATGCCATCAACAGCCTTGCCCAAGCCCCCCAAGTACCTGGTCGTATGGAACTGGTCAGCAGCGTGGACAACGTGCAATGCTTTGTGGACTACGCCCACACCCCCGATGCCCTGCAAAACGTATGCAGCACCATGAAGAGCTTGTGCCGCAATGGCCGATTCATCACCATCTTTGGTTGTGGTGGCGACCGCGACTCCAAAAAGCGCCCCCTCATGGGTGCAGCCGCTGCCGAATACAGCGACCTGTGCATCGTCACCAGTGACAATCCACGCTCCGAAGAGCCCGAAGCCATCATCCGCGACATCCTGCCCGGTATTCCCACCAGCAAGCAGCACGTCATTGTTGACCGAGCCGAAGCCATTGCAGCCGCCCTGCAAACAGCCAAGCCTGGTGACGTCGTCCTCATCGCAGGCAAGGGTCACGAAGACTACCAAATCTTGGCGGAAGAGACCATCTTCTTCTCCGACTCGGCCGAAGTCAACAAGTACTACCGCGCCAAGAACCCCGATGGATTCAGCGTACCCGCCACCAAGCCCCGTGGTGGTCGCCCAGCACAAGACCGATAAAAAATCATGCTAACAATAGCTCCAGAGATGCTTGCAGCAGCAACAGGCGGACGCCTCTTGCAACTGGGTGAGCGCGCCATCACGGCGGGACTCACCACCGACAGCCGTGCCCTGCAAGCGGGCTGCATCTTCCTTGCACTGGTGGGCGAACGCTTCAACGGCAACAGCTTTGCCGTGCAAGCCGCCCAGCAGGGAGCAGCCGCCCTCGTGCTCTCCGAAGAGCCCGAAGGCGTGGACAAGGATTGCAGCATCATTCTGGTCGATGACACCCTAGCCGCCCTGCAACAACTCGCCACGTGGTGGCGCGGGCAACTGGGCGACATCACCGTCGTGGGGCTCACGGGCTCCTGCGGCAAAACAAGCACCAAGGACATGCTGGCGGCCATCTTGAGCCAAAGCATGAGCAGCCAAGCCACCTTGGGCAACCTCAACAACCACATCGGGGTGCCGCTGAGCATCCTGCGTGCCGAACAGGGATTGCAAGCCGCCATCTGGGAGATGGGCATGAACCACGCGGGCGAAATCGCCCCCCTCTGCGCCATGACACAGCCCCACATTGGCATCATCACCAATGTGGGTAGCGCGCACATCGAGTACCTCGGCACACGCCAAGCCATTGCGGAAGAAAAATGCGCCCTCGCGCGCGCCCTGCCGCTGGATGGTGCCCTCATCTACCCCGCCAGCGACGACTTTGCCGACTACATCCCCACGCAAACGCGCGCGCAATGCATCGCGGTTGGTGGCACTGATAGCCCCGTGCGTGCGGAAAACATCCAATGCCACAGCAAGGGCAGTGACTTCACCCTGCGCATCATCGGCATGGGCGAAATCGCCATCCAACTCCCCGTCGCGGGCGAACATATGGTCACCAACAGTTTGTTGGCCGCTGCCGCTGCCTCTTACACGGGTTGCAGCTTGCAAGACATTGCCGCTGGGCTGGCGACACTCGCCATCACCAAGGGTCGCCTGAGCATCCAAGAAGTCCAAGGCATCACCCTTGTGGACGACAGCTACAATGCCAACTTGGAAAGCATGAAGGCCGCGCTGAAAACTGTTGCCGACATCCCCTGCAAGGGACAACGCTACGCCATCCTCGGCAAGATGGGCGAACTGGGCGAGTTTGCCCTGCAAGCCCACCGCGAACTGGGCGAACAACTCAATGGCATGCCCTATGCCGCCCTGCTCACCGTGGGTGAGGACTGCCCTGAACTGCAAGCCCTCAATGCGGCCGTCACCAGCATGCCCAGCCTGCATGCCGAGAGCCACGAGCTCGCTGCCGAGCTCCTCCGCGACCGCATTGTCACGGGTGATATTATCCTCTTCAAAGGCTCACGCTCCGCGCATATGGAGCGCAGCATGCACGCCCTCTTCCCCGCAACCAAGTAATCTTTCAATCACATGTTCCACCTTCTCAACTGCGACCCTAGCATTCTCATTCTGCTCAGCTTCCTCTTCCCCTTCATCGCCTCGCTGATGATTGGGCCCAAGCTCATTGCCGCGCTGACCGCGCTGAAGGCGGGGCAACCCATCCGCACAAAGACGCAATGCGCCAACGCGCCCGAGCACCAAGCGAAGGTCGGCACCCCCACCATGGGTGGCATCATGATCATGGGATTGATTATCCTGAGCATCATCCTCTTCACCGACTTAACAAGCCCCCTCATCCACTGCTGCCTGCTGGTGCTGGCGGTGACCACCACACTGGGTTTTTTGGATGACTACGCCAAAATCACCAAGAAGAGCAGCGACGGCGTCAGCGGCTGGTTTAAGATTGCCCTGCAAGCCCTTGCCGCCACGGTTGTCGCCTTCTACAGCTACGAGCAAATCCCCGAAGCTCGCGCGCTCGTCATCCCCTTCTACTCCGTCATCGACTTGGGCTGGCTCTACATCCCACTGGCCATCGTCGCCATCATCGGCACCAGCAATGCCGTCAACCTAACCGATGGACTTGACGGACTTGCCAGCGGCTGCATGATGATTGTCGCCCTCTTCTTCCTCTTCATCAGCCAAAGCAGCTCGGGCTCCATCATCATGCTGAGCATCTTTTCCGCCTGCATGGGCTTTTTGTGGTTCAACTGCAACCCCGCTAAAATCTTTATGGGTGACACAGGCTCCCTCGCCTTGGGTGGTCTGCTGGGCACCTATGCCGTCTGCACGGGCAATGCCCTCATCCTCGTGATTGCGGGTGCCGTCTTCGTGGCCGAGGCCATCTCCGTCATGCTGCAAGTGGGCTACTTTAAGTACAGCCGCAAGAAGTTTGGGGAGGGGCGACGCCTCTTCCTGATGGCCCCCCTGCACCACCACTATGAAAAAAAGGGCTGGAAGGAGACACAGGTTTGTGTTCGCTTCTGGATCATCACCTTCCTCTGCGCCTGCATCGCCTTTGTCGGCTATGTTGCCGCCTTCACCAACTTCATCACACTTTAAACCATCATGAATCTTTCCCAACGTAAAATTGCCGTTCTCGGTTGTGGTCGCAGCGGACTTGCCGCCGCCCATCTCGCCATGTCCCAAGGGGCTAAGGAAGTCTGCATCTTTGACAGCAACCCCAAGGCCAGCTGTGGCAACGATCGCCTCATGTGCAAGGGCGGTGCCACCGAAGAGGACGCCCGCGCCTACGCAGCCGACCTCGTCATCCTCTCCCCCGGTATTGAATGCGACATCCCATGGACTCGTGCCTTCTGCGAGCCCAAGTCCGCCCTGCTGATTGGTGAGACCGAATTTGCCTACCGCTACTTCAAGGGCAAAATCATCGCCATCACCGGCACCAACGGCAAGACAACCACCACCGCGCTGGTGGAACACATCCTCAAATCCGCAGGGCGCAAGGCCATTGCCTGTGGCAACTACGGGCTGCCGCTCTCCGAAGTCGTGCTGATGAAAGACGCTATGGACTACGCGGTCTTGGAGGTATCATCCTTCCAGATGGAAAGCATCGTGGACTTCAAACCCGCAGTCGCCATCTGGCTGAACTTTGCCCCTGACCACATGGACCGCTACACCAAGGTCGAAGACTACTACAATGCCAAGAAGGAGGTCTTCCGCAACATGGGTGAGGAGGAACTCGTCATCATCCAAAAGGGTCAAGATGTCGGGGAACTGCCCTGCAAACGCTACGACTTCTCCGCCTTTGAAGAGGGGGGCAATCTGTCCTACCAAGGGGGCTGCATCATGGAAGCGGGTCATGCCATCATCGACCTGAACAAGACCCGCCTCTACCAAGCCCACAATGCCGAAAACAGCATGGCGGCCCTGCTCAGCTGCCGCGCCATGGGGCTGAGCGATGAGCAAATCCAAGCGGGCATCAGCAGCTTCATCCCCCCCAGCCACCGCTGCGAAATGGTGGCGGAGTTTGACCGCATTCTCTGGCTCAATGACTCCAAGAGCACCAATCTGCACTCCACCGAAGCCGCGCTGCGCTCCCAAACCCGCCCCTGCATCCTGATTGTGGGTGGCAAGGACAAGGGGCTGGAATACACCCAGATGGGTGACTTGCTCAAGAGCAAAGTCCACCTCTGCATCTGCTTTGGACAAATTGCCGACCAGCTGATGAGCAGCCTTTCCCCCTTCTGCACCTGCCAGCGTGCCGAAACCGTGGAAGAATGCGTGCGCATCGCCCATGCCAAGGCAAAATCGGGCGACGTCGTCCTCTTCTCCCCCGGCACCTCCTCCTTCGACCAATTCACAGGCTACGCACAACGCGGACAATGCTTCCGCGATGCCGTACTCGACACCGTCAAACCCTAATATTCACCAACAAATCCACGCTCTCACACCATGGCCCACCAAGATTTTGATGCCTACCGCAGCTCGCAACTCTGCCGCAAACCCAGCAGCAAAAGCACGCGACGCTTGCTTCAACTCTCCCTGACAGGCGACCGCATCGCCCCACCCCAAGAAAGCTTTTATGGCGAACGACGCAAGGGCACCAGTGCCGTTGCGCGCGTCATCTTTGTCATCGTACTGCTGCACATCCTCTTCATTGGGGGCACCTTCTTGCACAAAAAGCTGCAATCAGAGGAAAGTGCCGCTGCCGCGAACACCACCCCACCACCCAGCCAAATGCCTGTGGAGGTAGCTCCTACCATCACCCCGCTGCCCATCGCCAAGACGGATGAGGCCGACAAAGCAACACAGCCCGATGCCGCCACCATCACAGGTAACATAACCCCAACGCTACCACAAGTTAGCCCAGCACCCATCCTGCCACCCGTGCAGACCAGCAGCGCGGTCAACAAAATCCCTGCCGAACCAGCAGAAATCACCGCGGTTGAAATCCCCGAAGTTCAGGCTATCGACCCCGCGCCAAGTCCTGCACCCGCGATTCAGGCAGCCCCTGCACCTGCTCCGGCACCACCTGTCGTCGTCCGCACCATCAAGCACAAAATCGTGCCCAATGACACATGGTACAGCCTTGCTAAAAAGCACAAAATCACCATCGAGCAACTGCGTGCCGCCAACCCCGTTGATGGTAAAAAGGAAACCGTCTACGCAGGCAAAACCGTCCTGATTCCCGTCTATGGTCCCGCCCCTGCTGGCAGTGCCAGCACCGCAGCAGCAGCCCCTACAAGCAAGGTGGCACCAGCCAAAGTCAAAACCCACACGGTTGCGTCGGGTGACACCCTCTACGCCATTTCCAAGAAAAACAAAGTTGATTTTGACACCGTTTTAAAACTCAACAACATTGAGAAAAAAGACGCGGGCAAAATCAAGATTGGGCAAAAAATCAAACTCGCGGAATAAAGACATCCGCACCCCGCCCCCATGCATGCCCGCGTCTACATCAGCATCATCTGGATTTGCTTCATCAGCCTGCTAGCCATAGGCTTGATGATGGTCGCGAGCACCAGTGCCTATGCCGAATTTGCCGAGGCGAAAGACACCTTTAACCCCTACTTCCAAAAGCAGGCCTTCTTGGCCTTGGCGGGCATCATCGCGGCCGTCGGCATCAGCCGCATCGACTACAGGCACCTCAAAAACTACATCATGTGGATTTGGGTAGGCTGCACCGTGCTGCTCATCCTCTGCTACATCCCCGGTATCGGTAAGGAAATCAATGGTGAGTCCCGATGGATTGGCTTTGGTAGCTTCACCTTTCAACCCAGTGAAATCGCTAAAATTGGCATCATGATTTGCGTGGCTAACTGGTATAGCAACCATCAAGAGAAATGCCGCCACCTCTACGAGGGATTCATCGCCCCGGGCATCATCTTTGGCATTCCCGTGCTACTCATCCTCTGCGAAAAAGATATGGGCACGGCCGCGGCCCTCTCCCTCTCTGGCTTTTGCCTCATGCTGGCGGGGGGCTCGCGCTGGCTACTGCTCATTCTGGCCGCAGCAGGGGCAGCCTTCATCCTCTACTACTTCGTCAGCAGCAGCGAAAACCGCATGACCCGCATCGACGCGTGGCATGATATCGAAGGCACCAAACTGGGGGCAGGTCGCCAGCAATGGCTCTCCACCATCGCCTTTGCGCGGGGGGGGCTCACAGGCTCGGGACTAGGGGCTGGGCTAGGCAAAATTGGTAGCATCCCCGAAGCGCACACCGACTTCATCTTCGCCACCTTGGGCGAGGAGCTAGGGCTGATTGGCACCGCAACCGTCCTCCTCCTCTTCGCCATCATGGCATGGGCTGGCTTGGCGCTAGCCCTGTGCATTCAAGACATCTTTGGGCGACTGCTCATCGTGGCCTTCAGCTGCGTCATCGTCTGGCCAGCCATGCTCAACATGATGGTCGTCAGCGCCGTGCTACCCAACACAGGTCTACCACTCCCCTTCATCAGCTATGGGGGTACCAACCTCTTCGTCACCATCCTCTCCATTGGTCTGATGACCAGCGTCCACATCCACGCCCCACGCCAACAGATGATGTACTGGCCGAGGAAACAATCTCTCAATCACATCAAACGAAAATCATGAGCGAGCCTAGCGCCCCCACCCCCCGTCCCAAAAAAATCCTCATCGCCTGTGGTGGCACAGGCGGGCACCTCTTCCCCGGCATTGCCGTTGCCCAAGAACTCCAAAAGCGCGGGCATGAAGCCGTGCTCCTCATCTCCCGCAAAGAGATTGATGCCGATGCCTCCGATAAGTACGAAAACCTCAACTTCTACAGCGTCCCAGCCGTTGCCAAGCCTAGCATGTTCTCGCTCAAGATGCCCCTCTTCCTCTGCAAACTGGCCAACACCTATAATGCTTGCAAACGCATCATCAAAAAAGAGGAAATTGACATCGTGCTAGGCATGGGCGGATTCACCAGCCTACCCCCAGTACGCGCTGGTAAAAAAATGGGGCTGCGCTGCTTCGTGCACGACTCCAACGCACTACCAGGCAAAGCCAACCGCATGACCGCGCGATGGTGCGACCGCGTCCTCATCGGCTTGGAACCAGCCCGCAGCTACTTCCCCAAGAGCGACTGCGCGCATGTCGGAACCCCTGTTCGTGATGAATTTAAAGAAGCCGCTGACCGCATGGAAAGCCGCCGAGCCCTCGGACTTGACCTAAACGAGCAAGATACCCTCATCCTCACCATGGGCGGGTCGCAAGGTGCCATCAAACTCAATACCCTGCTTGTCCAAGCCGCACAACAAGACCCCAGCACCCACTACCTGATTATCTCGGGCAAGAAAGACCTTTCGCGCGTGCAAGCACTCGCAGCGGGTCATGCCAACATCCACATCATGGGGTTCTGCGCCCAGATGGCCAGTGCCTATGCCGCCTGTGATGGCGTCATCGCACGCGCGGGGGCATCCAGCCTCTGCGAACTATCAGAACTGGGCAAGGCCTGCCTGCTCGTCCCCTTCCCCTTTGCGGCCGATGACCACCAAACGCACAACGCCCGCGCCTACGTGAAGCACCAAGCCGCCATCATGTGCCAGCAAGATGCGCTGACACCAGCAAAAGTGCGTGACTTTGTTGATCGCCACATCAAAAATCGCGTTGCGAGGGAGGCGATGGAAGCCGCCATGCGCGCGCAATCCCACCCCACCGCAGCCGCCAAAATTGCCGATATCATTCTAGGGTAATCAGCCCAAGCGCCAGCCATGAGCATCCGCATCTCCATCAGCCAACAAGAGCTTTGTCACGGTGACAAACACTACCGCATCTCCAGCGGTAAAGCAGGCACAGGCAGCGAAGAGGGTTCGGGCAAGACACCACTGGGGCGATTCCGCATCGCCAGCAAACATGGCGAGCATGCCGCCGCTAACACCATCTTTATCGGGCGCCTACCTGTGGGGCAGTACCCCACAGACTTGCCAAAAGGAGCTAAGGAGGCCATCTTAAGCCGCATCCTCACCCTCGATGGGGAGGAAGCCCATAACGCCAACACCAAGGCGCGCTACATCTACATTCATGGCACGAGCGATATCGCGCATTTGGGGCAGCCTGCCAGTTTGGGCTGCATCCGCATGCACCCAGAGGATATCATCGCACTCTACAACGGTGTTAAACTGGGTGAAGAGGTCGTGATTGATTAAGGGGACCTTAAGGGGACCTTGCAAAATTAGCAGCCCCATGCTTTGGATGGCTGCTTGAGGCTAGCAGTCGCTGCAGTCGCGCCCCCTATCGGGATAGGGGGCGTGAATGCGGTGGCTGATAGACCGAGCAGACGCCAAATGATGGGGCTGCGGAGCGTGGAATTAAATCTATGTCTTTTAAGCGATTATGTCAATTTTCCACTTGCTATTTAAGCTTCTCTACCCTATAATGCATTCATCAATAACTACTTTATGAACAACTCTTTATTTCCATATCGTGCGCTCATTTCTCCCGAGGACAACTTACCAAGAAGGCAACGTTCTATTGAGGAGTTATCTCAGTTTATTGATTTTGGACGTTTTCGCTCTATCCTAGAAAAGCATTGCCGACGTGATAAAAAGAGTAATGCAGGTAGGCATCCTTACGATGCTGTTAAAATGCTCAAGATTATCATCTTGCAATCACTCTATAACTTGAGCGATGATGAAATGGAATTCCAACTTAACGACCGCATTAGTTTCATGCGCTTT
>JAWXTZ010000056.1:0-14506 GCA_044433085.1 Akkermansia sp. | reverse complement strand
CACTGGTGACCAAGGGTACCATCATCCCCCTCACAGCCTCGTGCTAGGCTCCCCCGCCAAGGTGGTCAAAACCGTTGAAGCGATGGAGGAAGCCAACTACCTCCACGCCCTCAAGTACGTGAAGCTCGCCAAGCGATTCCGCGAGCGCCCAAGCAATTAACAAATCTCAAATTCGCACAATCAAAAAGCCGCAGCTCAAATGAGCTGCGGCTTTTTAATTATTGGAATGGGTGTTTACAGCTTCCAGTCGACTAGCAGGGCGAGGACGCCACGGTAGAGGAGGATGAGGGAGCAGATGGTCAGGATGAGGCCACTGACAAGGGGCACGCAGATGGGCTTATCTTGTGCAGCTGGCTTTTCCCAGTACATGGCACGCAGGATTTTGAAGTAGTAGTAGAAACCTGCGGATGCGGTGATAAGCATGATGGGCAGCAGGTAGATGAGGTAGTTGACTTGCCCACCGACGACGGAGGCGTCAACGATGGAGAGGAAGGAGTTCAACTTGACCAAGAAGCCGAATGTCAGCGGTACACCTGCGAGGGAGGCCATGCAGATGGTGATGGCAAAGGCAAAGCGTGGGTTTGTTTTGCCCAGTCCTCGGAAGACTTCGATTTGTTCGCTGCCGCGTTGGCTGCGCACGAGGGCGATGGCGGCAAAGCTAGCCAAGGTTGCAAGCGCGTAGGCGAGCATGTAGGCGTAGACGGAGGCAAAGATATCAGACTCGGGATTCAGGAAGAAGATGAGGATGAAACCAGCTTGACCGATGGAGGAGTAGCCCAAAAGGCGCTTTGCGTTTTGCTGCTTGATGGCACCTAAGTTACCGATGATGAGGGTCACTGCTGCAATGATGGAGATGGTCAGCACGAGCAGTTCCAGCTGGGCTGGGAAGATGGCGCTGAGGCTCAACATGGGGTAGAGCAAGGCATAAAGTGCTGCTAAACCTGCTGCCTTGGAGGCAACGGCCAAGAAGGCGGAGACTGGAGTTGGGGCACCTTGGTACACATCGGGAATCCACATTTGCATGGGGGCAAGACCAACCTTGAAGGCGATGCCGACGAGCATGAGCGCGAAGGACATCATGAGACCTACCGAAAGGATCGGGCTTGAGGCTGCGGTGAATGTTTCAGCGATGACGAAGGGGGCGAGCACGAAGCTGCCAGTCATACCGAAGTACCATGCGGTACCGAAGCAGAGGATGGCGGTGCTGACACCACCGAGGATGATGTACTTGACGCCAGCTTCCACCGAACCTTGGTTGCGGCGGTAGTAGCCAGCCAAGACGTAGGAGGTGAGGGTCAGGACTTCCAGACCGACGAAGAGCATGATGAGGTCATGAGCTTGGCTCAAAACGCAGATGCCCGCAGCAGCCACAAGTGGCAGGGCGTAGAATTCGCCTGTGCCATCATCGTTGCTACCACCGGTGACGGAGTCGCAGGTGACCTTGGTGTAGTCAAAGGCAATGAGCAAGCTCACCCCTGTTGCCACACAGGCGATGAGACCAAATGGGTTGGCAAACTCACCACTGAATTGGAAGCAGGCGGCCATCAAGGCGCCGATACCAGCAATGAGGGCGTAGCCGCGACGAGGGAACTTGGGCAGGAAGGCATCAGCCATCAGCAGAAGCATCGCCAGACCGACGAGGGCAAAACTGGGGGAGAATTGAGCCCAAGTGTAAGGAGCTGAAACAAATTGTTGTGTCATTGTATTTACGGTGGTGAGGTGTTATCCGATGAGGTTGACGAGGATGTAGGGCATGCAGCCGAAGAGCACGAGGGCCACTGCGAGGATGGCTGCGGAAATCAAATCGCTGCAGCTGAGCTTGGTAGCGCGCACGCTGGCAAGTGCCACTTCTCCCTTAAAGATTTTGCGGAAGGCGCGCAGCATGTAAACGGCACCGATGACCAGCCCCCAAAGGGCGATGATGCAGGCGACTTGCACGGGTCCCACACCGCCAAAGAGGCAGCCTAAGTAGGAGAATGGGCAGCAGCTGGGGCTGCATTGTCCGAGTTCTGCCCCTGTGAAGCAGGAGAGGAAGATGGAGAATTCACCAGGGAAGTTGGCGAGCAGTGGCAGACCGATGGAGGCCATACCAGCCAGTCCGAAGAGGAAGCCAAGTGCGGGGAGCTTGCTGCCGAGACCACCCATGGAGTCGAGTTCCAGCGTTTTGGTCTGGGCTTCGATTTGTCCTGTGAGCAGGAAGAGCATGGCGATGGAGAGCCCGTGTGCCATCATGAGCAGCGCGGCACCGGTGAAGGCCAACTCGTTGTTACCACCCAAGCCGATGTAGGCGGCGAAGGCTAAGAAGAGGTAGCCCATGTGCATGACGGAGGAGTTACCGAGCATGTCGTCCAAGCGGCTGCGGTTCATCGTGACGAAACCGACCCAGAGCACGTTGCCGAGCAGGCAGAGGAGCAGCCAGTTGTTCCAGCAGCCGAAGAGTTCGGTGCAAGCTGGACCAAAGATGGCAGCAATGGTGAAGAGACCGTAGAGACCAAACTTCTTGAGCACACCCGCGTGCATCATCGCCACTGGTGTTGGGGCACTGGCATAGGCAGGTGCTGCCCATGAGTGGAAGGGGAAGAGGGAGACGAGGGCACCGAAGCCGACCAAGAGCAAGCCGCCGATGGCGCAAGCGGATGTTGGCAGCACGCCTTGAGCAACCATTTCAGCCATGCCACTGAATGTCCATGAGCCCATTTCTGAGCAGAGCATCAAGATGCCTGCAAGCAGTACCATGGAGGCAGCTCCGAGGTAGAGGGTAGCTGTCCAAGCGATGGTGCGACGGTCGGCACGTCCATAGAGACCAATCATCACGAAGGTGGGGATGAGGGCGAGTTCATGGAAGCCGTAGAAGGCGATGATGTTGTCGGAGAGGAAGGCACCAGTCGCCCCGCAGGAGATGAGGAGCGTGGAGATGCTCCAGCTGCGGGCGGCATCGGCACTAGGGGCGCGCAGGCCAATGGCTGCGGCCAAGGTGACGATGGCGGTGAGCAGAATCATGACGCGGCTCAGTGGCAGGTCAAGTGTGAGTTGCAGGTCGCGTCCCATGAAGGAGGACATGCAATCGCTGCTGCATTGGGTGCAGAAGATAGCACAGAGTGTCAGCGCAAGGCTGATGACGGCACTGAGAATGGCGACGGGGCGACCGGGCAAGCGGACGAGGCCGATGAGGGCGGAAGCAATCGCAGGGGTGAGAATAAGCCAGATTAACATAGGGTTCAATTCTAATTAAAAGGTGAAAGCCATGAGGAACATGATGACGAGAAGACCCACACAGGTGAAGCAGGCGTAGGCACGCAGGCTGCGACCCTGTACCCATGTCATCAGCTTGCCAAAGGCAGCGAGGATGTAGGCAGGTACGGCAAAGATGATGCCACGGATGATGAAGTTGTCGATGACATCGATAATGAGTGCCATGAAGAACTGGATACCACCGATGAGCACCTTATCGTAGAAGCAGTCGATGTAGAGGCGGTTGCGAAGGGCTTTGGCCACGCAGTTGTTGGCGAGGCAATCCTTCTTGCTGCTGGGCTTGTAGAAGATAAGAGCCGCAGCAATACCGACCACCAAGGAAACCATGCTGGCGATGAAGGGAACACCGACGTGGAATTCGTGGGCGTGGAATTCGTTGTGTGGTGCCAAGAAGTTGGCGACAAATCCGTAACCCGAGCATAGGGCCAAGATGGCGAGGATGATGAGGGGGACAGTCATGGACAGACCGACTTCGTGCGCATGTTCTGCGCCTTCGCTGCGTTCTTTACCAAAGAAAGCGATGAGGCAGAGGCGACCCATGTAGAAGGTGGTGAGGGCTGCGACTGCTACGCCAATCCAGAAGAAGATGGGGTTGGTGTTATAGGCGGCCTCCAAGATGCTTTCCTTGGAGAAGAAGCCCGAGAAGCCTGGTACAGCAATCAATGCGAGGGTACCGATGATGAAGCAGGTGACCGTGATGGGCATGTGCTTTTTGAGGTTGCCCATCTTCCAGATGTCTTGTTCGTGGTGGCAGGCAATGATGATGGCACCAGCACCGAGGAAGAGCAAGGCTTTAAACCATGCGTGGGTGTAGAGGTGGAACATCGCGGCTTCGCCAGCGAGCAGACCGACAGCCATGACCATGTAGCCCAGCTGGGAAAGGGTGGAGTACGCGAGCACGCGCTTGATGTCGTCTTGCTGTGTGGCCATGAGGGCGGCAATCACTGCGGTGATGGCACCGATGGTGGCAATGACGTTGCAGGCGAGTGGGGTGAAGGCTTCGGCCCCCATGCTGACTTGCAGACGCACGAGCATGTAGACACCAGCGGCAACCATGGTTGCGGCGTGGATGAGGGCGGAGACGGGGGTTGGGCCTTCCATGGCGTCTGGCAACCAGACGTGCAGCGGGAATTGGGCGGACTTACCAACGGCACCGCAGAAGAGGCAAATCACGGTCACGCTGAGCACCGCAGGGGCGATGGTGGCTGCTTTGCCACCCATTTCAGCGAAGTCCAAGGTGCCAAAGGCGACGAAGGTGAGCAGGATGCCGATGAGGAAGCCAAAGTCACCAACGCGGTTGGTGATGAAGGCCTTCTTGGCGGCTTCGGCTGCGCTGTCCTTGTTGAACCAGTGACCGATGAGGAGGTAGGAGGAAACACCCACCATTTCCCAACCGATGAAGGTCATGGCCAAGTTGGTGGAGAGGACGATGGTGCTCATGCTGAACATGAAGATGCTCAAGCCTGCAAAGTAGCGGCTGAGGTTGGACTTGTCGTCCTTCATGTAACCGACAGAGAAGATGTGGACGAGGGAACCGATGAGGGTTACAACGAGCATCATGCGAAGTGCCATGTCATCGAGCAAGATGCCCATGGTCAAGCCTTCCCCATTGCTGAGGGGCAACCATGTGTAGCTGCTGCATTCACCGCGTTCCAAGCCAAAGACGTAGGCGAGGACGAGGGCCAAGGTGGTCAAGGCCGAGACGGTGGAGAGGGCGGAGGCGAGTCCTGCGCGCTTGGAGAGGAGGAGCCAGTTGATGGCAGCCACACAGAGGGGGAGCAGGAGGAAAATCCAAGGGAGATTCGGAGTCATAGTCGTACGGTTTCTTAGTCTTTAAGGGTGTTGAGATCCGCGCTGTTCACGCTCTTACGAGCACGGAACATGGCGACGATGAGAGCCAAGCCGATGGCAACTTCACAGGCGGCAACACCGATGATG
The DNA here is from genome assembly GCA_044433085.1 of Akkermansia sp. GTDB lineage: Bacteria > Verrucomicrobiota > Verrucomicrobiia > Verrucomicrobiales > Akkermansiaceae > Akkermansia. Next base: position 9,316 of record JAWXTZ010000056.1, on the reverse strand, counting down.
AAGAGGCTGAGCACTTGTCCGTCATAGACGGGCAGACCCTCGGTTCCGCGAGCGCGGGAGAAGGCGACGAGTGCGACATTGGACGCGGTGAGCATCAATTCCAAGCACATGAACATCACAAGGATGTTGCGGCGGATGATGACGCCAGCGAGACCGACAGAAAAGAGGATACCCGAAAGAATCAGATAATGAGCTAGAGGTGTCATAATAGGATAGGGGTCTTAGTCTTTGCGCAGTTTGCGGGAGAGGGCGATGGAGCCCACACAGGCGGACAGCAAGGCGAAGGAAAGAATAACAAGTTGGATGTTGTAGTCGGTGTAGAGTGTTTGACCAATCAAGGCGACGTCTGTCTTCTCACCCTTATCGAGGGTGGGCAGTTGACCACCGAAGCTCTCTGGCGTAGCGCAGATGGCTTCAGCTTCCTTGACTTGCTTGGTAGCAGCCTCGGCATCAAACAGGGTATCACACAATGTTGTGCAAACGGTGGTGCATGGGCAAGGATTGTTTTCCACACCGGGAAGGGCGAGGGAGACGTTGGCCACGAGACCAGCGAAGATGCCGGCAACGATGGTTCCAATCAGCGCCATGGGGAAGCTGGCGCGTCCCTTTTCCTCCTTCTTAACGTCGAGCATCATGACGACGAAGAGGAAGAGGACGAGGATGGCACCAACGTAGACGGTGATTTGAACGATACCCATAAATTCTGCGCCCATGCCGAAGAAGATTCCAGCGACAGCGGCGAAGGCGACCGCCATGCTCATGGCAGAGGTCACGGGGTTACGGAAGGCAACCACGCCGATGGCACCTGCAATAGCGAGCAGGGCAAAGACGCAGAAGACAATTTGAGAAATAGCGAGTTCCAATGGCATAATCGTATTTTATTTATGTTGGTTCCATTTGTTGATAAGACCTTTGCGAACGCCACCCAACTTGTAGAGGGTTTCTTTGTCGCGCACAGCGGACTTGCGGTCGTAGGTGGTGATGAGGTATTCCTTGGAGAGGAAGATGGCTTCTTCTGGGCAGGCTTCTTGGCACATGCCGCAGTAGATGCAGCGCAGCATGTCGATTTCGAAGACCTGAGGTGCCTTCTCTTGCTTGCTATCGACTTCACCCGGTACCACGGTGATGGCACGTGCGGGGCAGATGAATTCGCAGAGTTGGCAGGAGACGCAGCGTTCGCGACCGTCTTCGCCACGTACGAGTACGGGCGCACCACGGTAGTAATCGGGCAAGCGGCTATCCCAGCGTTGTTCTGGGAAGGGCATGCAAACACCGATGCCCTTGCCGTTGAAGTCTTCTTTGGAACGGCTCTTGCCCATGAGGGAAAGTGCAAGATGCTTGAAGGTGCGGTAGAGCCCCTTAGCAATTTCCACGACGTACACCTTGTCAGACAAGGAGAACTTCGGGCGTTTAATGGGTTGATAAGACATAGTAGAAAGGTGGGTCAGAATGTTTACTTGATGAAGTAGAGGATGCCTGCTGTGAGCATGATATTAACGACAGCAATTTCGAAGAAGACGAGCCAGCTGAGCTTCATCACTTGGTCCCAGCGGAAGCGGGGGAGCGTCCAACGTACCCATACGAAGAAGAAGACGAAGGCGACAAGTTTGATGAGGAACATGATGAACTGGCAGATGATGGCGAGCCATTCGCTGTAGCTAGCGAGCAAGCCGTCAATTCCAAAGCCGATGGACCAGCCACCGAGGAAGAGGGTGATGACGAGGGCAGAGCCGACGACCATGGCTGCGTATTCACCCATGAAGAAGGAGGAGAACTTCATGGAGGAGTATTCCGTGTGGTAGCCACCGACGAGGTCGGTTTCGCATTCCGCCATATCGAATGGGGTGCGGTTGGCTTCCGCAAAGACGGAGGTCACGAAGACCAAGAAGCTGATGCCCATGGGCAACATGAGTGCCCAGCGTTGCAGGCTGAGGCCTTCGCCCCAGAGGGGAAGCAATGTCCAGCCGTTATCAGCCTGTTGGCAGACGATGTCTTGCAGGTTGAGGGTGCTGAAAATCATCAGCACGGGGATGACGGAGAGACCCATCGCTACTTCGTAGGAGACGAGTTGTGCCGTGGCACGCAAACCACCGATGAAGGGGTACTTGGAGTTGGAGGACCAACCAGCCAAGGTCAAGCCGTAGACACCGAGGCCAGAGATGGCGAAGACCCAGAGGGGACCGATGTCGAGGTTGGCAATGCTCATGGTGAATTCACCGTAGCATGTCGTGACGCTGGAGGAGAAGGGAATGACGGATGCTGCGATAAGTGGCGGAGCCAGCACGAGCATGGGGGCAATCGTGAAGTAGAACTTGCGAACGAAGGGGGGTGTCATTTCCTGCTTGAGGAAGAGTTTACCACCGTCAGCCATGGGTTGAATGAGGCCGAGCAGCGGGATTTCCTTGTCGAGGCGCAGCCACTTGCACAGATTGGCAATGAGGCTACCTTCCTTGATGCCGCAGTAGTCGAGCCACTTCTTGAGGGGTTGCTTTTCCTTGCTGCCAAAGCGATTGAGCAGGTGGATGGGGATACCTGTGCGGTTGGGACCGGGGCGGTCTTGAATCCAACCAGCCACGCGGCGTTCAATCCAGACGGAGATAACGACGAAGGCGAGCAAGACGGCAATGACGAGCACCATCTTGACAATCGTTGTGATCAGGGCAAACCAGATGGGGTTGCCAAAGATAGCATTCCAGCAATCGATAATTGTTTGAATCATAATGTCAGTGGTGTTGATTAGTTGTTAGCCTTTTCGCGTTCGATGAGTGGGATAGTGACTCCCGTTTCGATGATTTGTTGACCTTGGTTGCCAATCTTGCCCCATGTGAGTCCTTGCATGGCTTCGAACTCTTCGGCCATCATCGCCACGAGTTCGCGGCTGGATTTGATGGAGGCGAGCTTCTCGCATTCGCAGTCCAGCTCCAAGAGGAGGTCGCGGATGATGCTCCAGTCCTCGCGGGATTGTCCCATGGGTTGAATGGCTTGGTTGAGGCGTTGGATGCGACCTGTCACATTAATCATGCTGCCAAATTTTTCCGCAAAGGTAACACCAGGCAGCACCACGTCAGCAAGGCCTGTCGTGGCATCTTGGCTGTGGGTGAGGCAGAGGAGGTAGTCGAGCTTCTTGAGTTCGTCTGCCGTGAAGCCAGCTTCTGCGCAGAGGTCTTCTTGCAGGGCGAGCACGGCGGTGATGCGACCTGATGCGATGCCAGACTTGATGGCGTCAATCGAGCTTTCCTTATCCCCAATGATGAGGTTTTTACCCGTTGTGTTGGGGTTGCGGTCAGCGCTGATGAGCATGCCATCGGATTCTCCCATGCGGGCGACGGTGGCAATCTCGGTCACGCCAAGTTGCTTGGCGAGCGCACGGACGAGGTAGAGTTCTTCATTAGTCATGCGGGCAGAAGCGACGATGGCGGTCTTGTTGCCTTCGCAGTTCTTGAGTTGACCTGCAACCATCTTGAGGGTGGCTTCCCATGTGCTTTCGCGGTGGGGGGCACCGATGTCGGTACGAACCAAGGGGTTGAGGATGCGGTCTTCCGCATTGACAAATTTGTAGTTGAGGCGGTGGTCATCGGCCATCCAGCAGCTGTTGACATCGTCATTTTGACGGGGGGTCAAGCGGTAGAGTTGTTGCTCACGGCTCCAGATGTTGATGTTGGTGCCTGTGCCGCAGTTGACGTCGATGCTTGGGGTGCTCTTGAGGAACCAGACGCGCATCTTGAAGCGGAAGTCCTTGCTGGTCATGGCACCGACGGGGCAGATATCCACGACGTTCATGGAGTAGTTGCTGGTCAGCTCCATACCGGGGTAGCAGGCGATGGCGTTGTGGCTACCGCGACCGACGACTCCGAGTACCTCTTCACCAGCGATGTCGCGCATGAAGCGCACACAGCGACGGCAGAGCACGCAGCGCTCTTGGTCAAGGTTGACGCGTGGGCCAACGGAAAGATTCTTACCCTTCTTGTTCTTGCTTTCGGTGAAGCGGCTGACACCTGGGCCGTAGTCGGTGGTGTACTCTTGCAGGGTGCATTCACCCGCTTGGTCGCAGATGGGGCAATCGAGGGGGTGATTGCTGAGAAGGAATTCCAAGACGCCACGTCGGGCATCATCGGTCAGGGCACCTGTGGTGCGAATGCCCATGTTTTCCGCTACGGTGTTGGCGCAGGCGATGATGGCGCGGGGCATCCATTGAAGGGGCTGATAGCCTTGGGCATCATAGCTTGGGGCTGCACCGGGTGCAAGGCGTGGTGGCATGCCCTGCTCGACCAAGCACATGCGGCAGGAACCTGCGACAGCGAGCTTGGGGTGGTAGCAGAAGCATGGTACGTGGGCGCCGACGGAGTTACAGGCATCTGCGATGCGTGTACCTGCGGCAAAACGGTACCATGTGCCGTTAATTTGAACGTTCACCTTGCCTTCAGCAGCGGCTTCGTCCTTGGGCAGAATTGCGGGGATTGTCGTCATTTCAAACAGGAGAAAGTTAAATTAGTCTTCGCGGGTCAGGAATCGGCGTGCAGCAGCCGCTTCGGGGGAGTGAGGCTTTTGCGCGTTGATGGGTTTGGTCATCGCCAAGAATTCATCCTTGAACTTGGTGACGAAGGATTGGGTCGGCCATGCGCAGGCTTCACCAAAGGCGCAAACGGTCTTGCCGCAGATGTTGTCGGCAACGGATTTGAGCAAGTCCACATCCTCGGGCGAGGCATCGCCTGCAAGAATACGGTTGGTGATTTTGAGCATCCAAGGGTTACCTTCACGGCATGGGGTGCATTGTCCGCAGGATTCCCATGTGTAGAAACGGTTGAGGTTGTTGAGAATTTTGGGCATGCTGCGGGAGTCATCCATGACGATGATACCGCCCGAACCACTCATGGAACCAAAGGCACCGATGGAGTCGAGGTCGAGGGGGATGTCCATGACGGTCGTTTCCTTAAAGTTGCCGTCCGCATCGCGCTCGCGCTTGACTTCGCTGCATGGCACAACCTTGGCGGAGGAGCCACCGGGGATGATGGCCTTGAAGCTGCGTCCGTCCTTAGGACCACCGCAGACATCGTTGAGCAGTTGACCAAAGGTCAGGGAGCCCGAGACAATTTCGTAGTAACCGGGCTTCTTCACGTCACCAGAAACACCGATGATGCGGGTACCGGGGGAGCGTTGGGCACCAACTTTGGAGTAGGCTTCACCACCCATGTTGATGATTTGGCGCACTTGGCAAAGGGATTCAACGTTGTTGACAATCGTTGGGCAGCCGTAGAGACCAATGGCTGCGGGGAAGAAGGGGGGCTTGATGCGTGGGTAGGGGCGCAGACCTTCGATGGAGTTGATGAGGCCTGTTTCTTCACCACAGATGTAGGCGCCAGCACCGCGATGCAGCACGATTTCCAAATCGAAGTCGCTGCCGAGGATGCCCTTGCCGAGGAAGCCGCGTTCCTTCGCGTCATCCAAAGCCTTTTGCATGATGTGCGCGGCTTCGGGGAATTCTTCGCGCATGTAGAGCACACCGTAATGAGCACCCACCGCAAAGCAGGAGATAATCATGCCTTCGATGAGCTGATGCGGGTCTTGGTGAACGATGAAGCGGTCTTTAAAGGTACCAGGTTCGGATTCGTCACAGTTGCAGACAAGGTAGACGGGCTTGGTGTTGCCACGGGGGATGAAGGTCCATTTGAGACCCGTTGGGAAACCTGCACCACCACGACCACGCAGTCCGCTCTTCTTGACTTCGTCAATGATTTCAGCGGGTTGCATGCCCAAGGCCTTGCGCAACATTTCGTAGCCGCCATCAGCGATAAAGCAGTCGATGGTGGGCTCATAACCGACGCGATCCACGTTGCGGAAGATGCGACGTGTTTCGCTTGGGTGGGGTTCCTTACCAGGAAGATAGGTAATCTCGCTCATGCTTGTATAAGAGGTTCGGTATTAGATGCCGTACTTGGCGACAATTTCGTCCACCTTGGCATTGTCCACTTGGGAGTAGAGGGTTTCATTGACCATGACATTGGGACCAAAGCCACAGTTGGCAAGGCATTCAACGGCTTCAATGCTCCAGACACCATCGGGGCTGATGCCCACGGGTTCGTCATCGGAGATGCTCTTGAGGTCGATGCCTGTCTTTTCGCAAATGTAGGCGAAGAGCTCTTCACCACCATTCATGGCGCAAGCGATGGTGCGGCAGACGCGAAGGTGGTTCTTACCAGGGCATTTTTGGTGGATGCCAGGGTAGAAGCTTACGACACCCGCCACGTGAATGGCGGTGCTGTTGCACATTTCGGCAATCCAAGGCATGCAATCGGCACAGATGTAGCCGAACTTGCCTTGCACCATATGAATGATGGGTAGGATGGCCGATTGAGCCTTACCTTCGGGGTAGAGGGCAACAAGCTTTTTAGCTTCTTCAATCAACTCGGGAGTGATGGCGAAAGCTGGGTAGAATTGCTCACCGGGGGAATCGTGGTGGGCAGTGATGGCGTCAATCGCGTTCATTGGGTCAGACATGGAATGGGTGTAGTTGAAGTTAAAGAGGGGTTAGCGGTCACATTCACCTTGCACGAAGTCGAAGGAACCGAGGATGGCTGGGATGTCGCTGACCAAGTGACCGGGCAACAATTCAGGGAGGATGGAGAGGGAGCCGAAGGAGGGGCTCTTCATCTTGAGGCGGTTGGCGATGCCACCACCCTTGGAGTCGAGGAAGAAGCCGAGTTCGCCCTTGGGGTTTTCTGCAGCAAAGAAGACTTGACCCGCAGGTGCTGGCACGCTTTGGGTGCTGACCATGAATTGGCGGATAAGTTCTTCCATCCCTTGCATGGCATCCTTCTTCTTAGGCAGGATGCCCTTTTCGAGCTGTACCCAGATGGGGCCACCGGGCATGGTCGCCACGGCTTGGCGCAGGATGCGGATGGATTGGCGCATTTCTTCCAAACGGAGTTGGAAGCGGGCGTAGCAGTCGCCCTCTTGAGCAACGGGGACGTCAAATTCGTATTTTTCGTAACCGAGGTAAGGATTGGTCTTACGAAGGTCACGTGCCACGCCGCTGGAGCGCAGGTTGGCACCGCCCATGCCGTTGGCGAGGGCCATTTCGCGGGTAATGACACCCACGCCGACCAAACGGTCGATGAAAATCTTGTTGTGAAGGAGCAAGGCACCCATTTCTTCAATGCCCTTTTCGGCACTTTCGCAGAAGGCGAGGATGTCTTTTTCAAAACCTTCGGGGAAGTCGCGGGTCATGCCACCGATGCGGGTGTAGCTGCTGGTGAAGCGAGCACCGCAAATCTTTTCGTAGAAGTTGTGAACCTTTTCCTTTTCTTCGTAGCAGTAAAGGAAGACGGTCATGGCACCTACGTCCATGGCGTAAACGCCCAAGCCCAAGAAGTAGGAGGAGAGGCGAGAAAGTTCCGCACAAATCACGCGGATGGCTTGACCGCGCTCTGGCAGCTCCCAACCGAGCAGCTTTTCAACCGCGCAAGCATAGGCGATGTTGTTGCTCATGGGGGCAAGGTAGTCAAAGCGGTCGGTGTAGGCGACGTATTGGTTGTAATGGCAGTTTTCTGCGATTTTTTCCATGCCGCGATGGAGGTGACCAATGACGGGGTCGCAAGATACAATCACCTCACCGTCAAGGACGAGCTTCAGGCGCAAAACACCGTGGGTCGCGGGGTGGGATGGACCCACATTCAGGGTTACCAAATCGCTATCGTCTTCAACATTGTTTTTCAAATATTCCAATGTGGCGGCGTTTCTTGGCATTTCGTAAGTAGTACTCGTCTTCATAAGTATCATCCTGCCCCTGCGTGGAGGCTACAGTTGTGCATGGCAATTAAACACCCCTGCTAGTAAATAATCAAGTCCAAAGTGCCCCGAGTTTGGAAAAATCTTTGTTAACAATAACTAACTCCTAGATAGCTCACCCCGCTTCAGCTGGGCTTGCTGCGCCGAGGTGGGCGAGCTACTTGCATCGGGCATCGCATGAAGGCATGCTAGGGGCATGGCTATTAAATTACAAGACTGGGGCATGATTCCCACCCCTGCACGCCAAGCCGTCATGCGCAGCGAGGGGATTGATGCCGTCGCGCGCGCCAACAAGGAACTGGGAAAAAGCGTGGGCGAAGCGATTGATAGCGCACGTCCCTATGGCAAAATGCTCGATGAGCTTGCGCAGTACGGGGACATTGCCGACATCGCCAAAAAAGTTCACGATATTGCGGCAGAGACGAGCAGCAATCTGGAATCCAAGGACCTCTCAAACTGGCAATACCGATGGAGCAAAGAAACGCAACCGCGCATCAAGGAAGTTCTCGACCAATATGCCGCCCCCACACGAGAGGTCGGGCATCAAGTGGCCGAAGCTATCGCGCACCAAGCCTCGCTGCAAGCAAAGCAGAACATGGAGTTGAGCTACGTTCAAGAATCCACCGACAAGTGGGCAGAACGCCTTGGCGATGCCGAGCAAAAAGGGGATGTGCAGCAATGCAATCTTTGGCTGCGAGCGGGTCGTGGAAGTTTCTTCCCCGAGAGTGAGTACGAGCAAAAGCAGGCCGAGAGCCAGAGCCGCTGCCAACTCAGCAGCTGGAAAAACCGCCTCGATAGCGCGCCTCTCGCGACCCTTGCCGATTTGGAAGAGGCGGCCGAAAGCAGCTTACCCGCTGGGGAGACGGAACGCCAGCACATCAAGCTCAAGCAGCAGAAGGTCAAGCAGGGAGTTCGCAGCGAGATGGGCAATCTGTTCATCCAGCATATCAAGGAAGGCGTGGAGCTGGAAGCCCAGCAGCTGGAACTCGCCAAGCGAGCCCACATCATCAGCCCCAAGCAATATGCCGATGCCACCACCCCGACACCGAAGCACAGCAAAGCCTATGAACTATGCCACTGGGTCAAAACCCTCGATGAGCTCGATACGGAGGATGAAGAGGCCTACACCCAAGTCAAACTGAGCCTAGGAACCGCCCAACTGGCGACCAAGGACAAGCAAGCCCTACTCAAACGACTCGATCATTCGCAAGGCGTCAACCTGAGCGATAGGCGCAACCTCAGCCGCCAGCTCTGGAACCTTTACGAGCAGGGCTACCTAGGTGCCCGCAGCGATGAAAGCAGCCTGCGACGCCTGAGGCGATTGCAGGAGGAAGGTCTCGCCCACATCCGCGATGCGGGGGCAGAAGACACCGCCGAATGGATTCAATCACGCAAGAATAAAGCCAACAGCTGGATTTGTTTCAGCCCCAACACCAACAAGCAACAAGCAGACACATGATTACCGACGACACCATACTAGCCCCCGAAGAAGAGCCCGAAGATAGCACCGCCCTTCCCCCTATCCCCGAAG
>JAWXTZ010000055.1:0-14650 GCA_044433085.1 Akkermansia sp. | reverse complement strand
GGCTCTGTTGGTTTGGGCGGGGCTGCGACCTGCGGAGGTGCGTCGTTTGCGCTGGGCTGATGTGGATTTGCGAGAGCGGAGTATCACCGTTCGCTCGGCTTGTAGTAAGACTGGGGGCGTGCGGCAGGTGGATGTTTGCGGGGCTTTGGCAGCTTCGCTAGCGCAGTATTGTAGGCGATTTAAGCCGAATGATGAGGCCTTCATTTGCCCCGCAGATTGGCCGCAAAAATGGCGGCAAATCCGCGACACTGCGGGTTTTGCAGGGCGTTGGGTGCAGGATGTCCTGCGCCACACCTTCGCGAGCTACCACGCCAAGCACTACAAAGACATGGCACTGCTGCAATGGAACATGGGGCACCGCGACCAGTCGCTACTGCGGTCGCGCTATGTGAACATGCAGGGCATCACCCGCAAGGCGGCGGCTGGCTTTTTTAATTGATGCCAAACTTACCCAAATGTTCTATCCTAGACTTGTGTCGAGCTTAAGTCTGTGTTACGCTGTACCCAGTTATGAAAAAAGCTACACTATGCGTACAGGCCGGGTGGGAACCTAAAAAGGGTGAACCACGCGTGCTGCCTATTTATCAAAGCACGACCTTTAAGTACGAGACTAGTGATCAGATGGCCAAGCTCTTCGATTTGGAAGAGGCTGGTTTCTTTTATACTCGTCTGCAAAACCCAACCAGCGAAGCTGTTGCAAAGAAGATTGCCGCTTTGGAAGGCGGTGTTGCAGCGATGTTGACCTGCTCTGGTCAAGCTGCCAGTTTTTATTCTATTTGCAATATCTGCGAAGCGGGGGATCATGTTGTTTCCACTTCTGCGATTTATGGTGGTACCTTCAATCTTTTCGCGGTGACGCTTAAGAAGATGGGTATTGAGGTGACTTTTGTTGATCAGGATGCCCCAGCGGATGAGATTGCCGCAGCCTTCCAAAGTAACACGAAGTGTCTCTTTGGCGAAACGCTTTCCAACCCATCTTTGCAGGTGCTCGATATTGCAAAATTGGCTCAGATTGCTCATGAAAAGGGGGTTCCCTTCATTGTGGATAACACCTTTACGACCCCAATCAATTGTCGTCCTTTTGAACATGGGGCGGATATTGTCATCCACTCCACCTCTAAGTACATGGATGGTCACGCGACCCAAGTGGGTGGGGTGATTATTGATAGTGGTCATTTTGATTGGGCGGCTTATGGTGATAAGTTCCCTGGTTTCAATCAGCCTGATGATTCTTATCATGGTTTGGTTTATTCCTCGGCTTTTGGTAAGGGTGCTTACATCACGAAGGCTACGGTTCAGTTGATGCGTGATTTGGGTTCTTCCCCTGCACCGCAAAATTCCTTCTTGCTCAATCTTGGTTTGGAGACGCTGCACCTGCGCATGCCTCGTCACTGTGACAATGCGCAGCAGGTGGCTGAGTTCTTGCAAGCTCATGATGAGGTGGCATGGGTCAATTACCCTGGTTTGAAGGGTGATCGCTACTATGACTTGGCTCAAAAGCAATTTGAGGGTGGTCAATCCAGTGGTGTGTTGACGTTTGGTATCAAGGGCGGTCGCGAGCGTTCCATCAAGTTTATGGATAGCTTGAAGCTGATTGCTATTGTCACGCACGTGGCTGATGCTCGTAGTTGTGTGCTGCACCCAGCTAGCCATACGCACCGTCAACTTAGTGATGAGCAGTTGATTGAGGCTGGTGTTAAGCCAGATCTTATCCGCTTCTCCGTTGGTATTGAAGATGCCGAGGACATCATTGCGGACTTGCAGCAGGCTTTTGCTCAGTTGTAAGGTCCCCCTGTAGGTTTCTATTAGTTCTTTGAACCCAAGCACCGCCCCTACCATGGGGGCGGTGCTTGTTGGTTTTGGGGTGGGTGGGCTATCCCAAAGATGTCCATGTTAGGGCAAAAGTTGTGGCATGGGCGTGCTTTATCCTTGCCCTATGAGCGTGGCTTTGTTAAGCTAATAACATGTACAGACATATTACGACCTTGCTGGCAGCTAGCCTCAGCGTGGCCACCGCTTCGGAAAGTTTCGAAGCAATCCCTGCGCAATATTTCACATCTGTTCCTGTTGCTTATGGAACCCTGACATCTGATGGTGCAAAAATCATCAATGGTAAGGCCCGCACAGGTAACCGCTCCCTGCACATCTTGGGAGGTGCAAATCGCAGCGCAACTGTTGAGTTTGAAAAAGCCTTGGAGGCTGAAACTCTCTTCCAATGCTGGATGGAACGTTGGACAGCTCGTGAACCTTTTGATGTCCGACTCGTTGCGATTGATGGCAGCGGTAAGGAGACTGTTTTGGATGAAACCAAGCAAATGCCAACAGGCGGCTATGATAAGCAAGTTGCCATCACCCTTCCTGCCGGAACGACCAAGTTGGCTATCCGCAGCACAACGGCTGATGGTGGTGGTGTGCTTGTCGATGATTTGATGTTGCACTCGGGCCCCATGGTCATTAAGGATTTGGATATTATTGAACCTACTGTTCGTCCTATTTTTAAGCGTGCTGATATCAACACGGTCTTGGGTGCTAAAATCACCACAGAAGGTGCAACAGGTAAGCAGATTGATGAAGTGCGTTTGACGGTAAGCCCTGCTAGCAGCGTGGCACAAGTCAACTTAATTTATGGTAACACGGCTGGTACCAAATTTGGTGATGCCCGCGTGTTGGCCAGTGTGAAGCCTGATGCTGATGGTGTTGTTCGCTTCAGCAGCCCTATCCCTTTGAAGTCTGGTGAAAACAATTTGTGGGTTGATGTTCATCCAACTGCTGATAGCCAAGTTGGCTCGAAGCTCACTTTCTCTGACTTTAGCGTCAAGGCGGGCAGCAAGAGTGCTAGCTTGAGCGAAACCACCACTCAACGCATTGGCTACATGGTCGCCATGGGTGGGGATGATGTGACTCAACTTGATGGTAGCAAGCGCGCCTCCAACTACTTCCGCATCCCTGGTTTAATCACCACGAAGAGTGGTGCTTTGGTTGGTTGCTATGATGCGCGTTACGTGCATGGTGGTGACCTTTGTGCTGATATTGATGTTGCCTTTGTGCGTTCCACCGATGGTGGTCAAACATGGACGAACAATGTTGTTTGCATGGACACGGGTGAAGGCCCTAATAATGGCTGTGGTGACCCTGCTATCTTGCAAGATAACACGGGGCGTTTGTGGATTCAAGCTTTAGTGTGTCACTTTGGACCGGGGGCATCCCTCTTTACCTCCCAACGTGGGCAAGACCCCAAGACAACGGGTCAATGGTACATGACTTACAGTGATGATGATGGTAAGACTTGGACAAAGGATTATGTCAACCCAACCAAGCAAATTAAGAAGGATCAATGGCACTGCATCTTGGCTGGCCCAGGCATGGGTATTACCTTGAAGGATGGTACGATTGTCTTCCCTGCGCAAATCTGGGAAACAGGTGCACCCATTCGTTGCCAATCCACCATTTGTTACTCCAAAGATGGGGGTAAGAACTGGGTCTATGGTGAGGGGCTGCCCCATGAGACATCGGAATGCCAAGTTGTGGAACTGGCCGATGGCTCGATTATGATTAATGCTCGCAACGAAGCGCGTAGCGGCAAGCGAGCTGTTTATGTGACGAAGGACTTGGGCAAGACTTGGGAAGCGCATGAAACAAACCTGAATACCTTGGACGAGCCCGTCTGTCAGGCTTCGATTATTGCGGTGAATCATAAGAAGTATGGTCGTGTGCTCCTCTTCTCCAACCCAAAGGTGACCTATGGTGGTCGTTATAAGATGACCATTCGTTACTCCTTGGATGAGGGTAAGACTTGGAGTGAAGGATTGGAATATGATCGTCGTCCTTGTTCTGGTTATAGCTGCTTGACGATGGTTGATGAAGATACTGTTGGGCTTTTTGTTGAGTCGGCTCATGGTCAGCATAGTGAGGGTAAGGATTTGAATATTGCCTTCCATAAGATTCCGCTTGCTGAGATTATTGAGGCGAAGTAAGAATTGCTGATTGATTGAAACTTTGCATCCGCGTCTGCCTGAGTGATTGGGTGGGCGCGGTTTTTTGTGGGGTGGGGCTTTTTGTGTGGTGTAACTGTGCAGGTGTGAGTAGGCACCACGCTATCATCCTGAATCAAACGGCACGTTTGCGCTATCGCGTTTGTGTTGCTCGGGTGAGGGTAAGTTGGTGCCTGGCTCTGCCAGCTCTGCTGGGCTTTCAGCCCAGACCCACCAAAGGGTCGCGACCCTCTGGACACCCAGTCACGATGCTGCGCATCGTAGGGGCTTTTTATTTGGTTCAACTGTGCATTCCGACCCTCGCGCCCGAGACGACCCTTGACTTTCTCCCCCATTTCTGTTCTAATACCATCTCACCCATCCCATGCCCCATTCCCCCACAGTCTTTGTCTATTACGGTTCCGATGAAGGTCAGTCCGCTGCCGCCGCTCAGGATAGGTACGCCTCCCTTTGCGATGGCTCCGATGGCTGGGGTAATGAGCTTATTGAGGGTACGATTTCTACTGTTGATGAGGCTGTCTCCGCTATCAATAATACGGTCTCTGGTCTCCTGATGGTTAATATGTTTGGCGGTCGCAAGGTCATTTGGCTCAAAGCAGCTAACTTTTTAGGTGATTCCCCCCAAGGGATGCGCAGTGATGCGGTCATCCGCGCGCTTGATTCCCTCCTTGACGCCCTTTCTCATTTGCCTGATGATACTTATCTTATTATCTCGGCTTCCGAGATGGATAAGCGTCGCGCGTTCTTTAAGTCTCTCTCTAAGCTTGCTCAGATGTCCGAGTCTAGCAAGATTGATATTTCGAAGCCCGGTTGGGAGGGCGAACTGTCTGCTCTTATCATGCGTCTTGCAAAGGAGCGTTCTTTGCGCTTTGAGCATGCTGCCCTCGATTTGTTTGTTCACCGCGTTCACGAGAGTTCTCGCCAGATTGGTAATGAGCTGGATAAGTTGGCAACTTATCTTGGCGACCAGTCTCGCCCGCTGACGGTGCAGGATATTGAGTTGATGGTTGCGGTTTCTCGCGATGGGGTTGTCTTTGAGATTTCTCGCGCGATTGAGCAGGGTAATACCGCGCAGGCTATCAAGTTGATTGATGCCCAACTTGATCGTGGGGAGCAGGCTGTCGCCATCATTCGTGCGGCCATTATCCCCACGATGCGTAGTCGCTTTTGCGCCAAGTTGTTGATGTCCGAGTTTTCGTTGAAGGCGGATAATTACCGCCAGTTTGAGGCCTCTCTTGCCAGTTTGCCCAAGCAGGCACTCAAGTTGGTGCCGCTTAAAAAGGATGGCTCGCCCAATGCTTATTCGCTGTTTAATGCGGCGCGTAGTTGTGGTAAGCAGAAGCTTGCTTCGCTTCAATCTGCCTTGAAGGCTTGTGCCGAGGCTGACCGCGCGCTGGTTTCGACGGGGTTGGAGTCCCGACAGGTTTTGCACCAATTGGTGGTGCGTGTGACACTCGCTTAATAGTTCATGGATATGGTTTACGATGTTTTGGTTCTCGGTGCTGGACACGCTGGCATTGAGGCGGCTTTGGCTGCTGCTCGTTTGGGTGGTAAGGTGGGGCTGTTGACGCATAATTTGGATACCATCGGTCAGATGAGTTGTAACCCTGCCATTGGTGGGCTGGCCAAGGGACATATTGTTCGAGAGATTGATGCCCTCGGTGGCGCAATGGCTTTGAATACGGATGCAACGGCCATTCAGTTTCGCATGCTCAATGCCTCAAAGGGGCCTAGTGTCCGTGCTCCACGTGCCCAGTGTGATAAGGCGGCTTATCGCTTGCGCGCGAAGTGGTTGATGGAGCGTGCTGATGGGGTTGAGCTTCTGCAAGGTGATGCCATGGAGTTGTTGGTGGAGGATGGTGCCATTGTGGGGGTTTCCTGCACGTGGGGTCAGCGTTTCCGCTGCCGCAGTTTGGTGCTTTGCAGTGGTACCTTCATGCATGGGCTTTTGCATTTGGGGCACCAGCAGATTGATGGGGGTCGCTTAGGCTGTATTGCCAGTGGTATTTCAGATAGCTTGGCGCAGTTGGGCTTCCCCTTGGAGCGATTTAAGACGGGTACTTCCCCCCGCGTTAAGGGCTCGACCATTGATTTTTCTGTCTGTGAGTGGCAGCAGGGCGATGAGCCCGCGCCGCTCTTTAGCCATTATTCCCGTCAGGAGCTGACGCGCGAGCATGAGCCTGCGTGCACTTTAAATCACTGGGGTGAACCAGATTTTGAGGTGGAGCAGATGCCTTGTGCTGTCACCTACACGACCGAGGAGACGCATGAGCTTATTCGTGCCAATATCTCGCAAAGTGCCCTCTATGGTGGCATGATTGAGGGCACGGGTCCTCGCTACTGCCCCAGCATTGAAGATAAGGTGACGCGCTTTGCAGATAAAAATCGCCACCAGCTCTTTTTGGAGCCCGAGGGGCGTAGCACGGATGAATACTACATCAATGGGCTTTCGACAAGCTTGCCCTATGATTTGCAGCTTAAGATTGTGCGCAGTGTACCTGGTTTGGAGCAGGCGGAAATTATTCGCCCTGGCTATGCGGTGGAGTATGATTATGTGCCACCAACCGAGCTTCACCCCAGTTTGGAGACGAAGCGGATTGAGCACCTCTACTTCGCGGGTCAAATCAATGGGACAAGCGGATATGAAGAAGCGGCGGGGCAGGGTCTTTTAGCTGGTGCCAATGCGATGTTGAAGTTGCAGGGCAAGGAGCCTATTATCTTACGTCGAGACGAGGCTTACTTGGGCGTGTTGATTGACGATTTGGTGACGAAGGGGACGGATGAACCCTACCGTATGTTTACCAGCCGTGCGGAGATGCGTTTGCTGCTGCGACAAGATAATGCCGATTTGCGTTTGACCCGCAAGGCTGGTGCCTATGGATTGGTGACGCCCGAGCGCGTGGCGGAAGTTCAAGCCAAGGCCGATGCCATTGAAGCGGGGGTTGCTGCCTGTAAGGGGCTTCGGATGGAAGGGGGTGTTACCCTTGACCTTTGGTTGCGCCGTCCGGGGAATGAATGGCAGAATTTGCCACCTGAAATTTTGTCAGCGTACAGCCCCGATTTGTGGGAATATATTGCGACGGAGTTGGCTTATGAGGGGCATATTGCCCGCATGAGGACGGAGGCGGAGCGTTTGCAGCGGCAGGAGAATAAGCGGATACCTGATAGCTTTGATTATGAGAGTATTCCATCAATTAAGACGGAGGCGAAGCAGCGTTTGATGAAGGTGCGCCCGCAGACGATTGGTCAGGCTTCTCGGATCCCGGGGATTACGCCTGCGGATATTGCCTTGTTGGTGGTTTGGTTGTCGCGGAAGCGGTAAGGGGCGTGGAGCATACAAAGGCCGCAACGATGCGTAGCATCGTGAATGGGGTCTGGGGATGACAATCCCCAGTGGGGTGCAGGGGCGAAGCCCTGCTGGATTCCAAAGGCTAAGCCTTTGGTAGGGTCAAGGGGCAAAGCCCCTTGTGGGGACTGGGGCAAAGCCCCAGAGTCGCCTAACTGACCCTCCCCTGATATTTGCACAAGCACGCGCAGCAAACCAAGCATGGTGCCACCCGCCCAGTTTGGCGACTCCCCCACCTTCGGGCGTTAGCCCGCACTTGTCTCCGTGGCAAACGCGTTAGCGCACCACTGATGCTAAAAAAACAGCCGATTTATTAGAAAGAGTGCCAGTGCAAAATGTCTCAAACCCCACCAAAGGACGCAAGCGTCCTCTGGACTCCCAGTCACGATGCTGCGCATCGTAGCGGCTCATTTCACGCACCACTCAATCCACCCCTCAGCATCCCCAACAAGGCCACCGTCCTCGCCCAACTCTCTGGCTCGTCATCACTCTCTGCAAAAAGTCGGTCAGCGGGGATGCGCCCATACCGCTGCTCCGCTTTAGCCGAACTCAACTCCCGCAGCCCTACACTAAAGATAACCCCCAGCGCTAAAAATTCTCGCGCCATCTCATGCGATCCATTCCAGCCATGCAGTAGCACGCGCGGTAGGGTGCCACAGCGGAATCGCTGCCTCAATATCTCCAGCAGCTCGCTCCATGCTTGTACCCCATGCAGGTGAATCATCCTATCCTGCCGAAAGGCTGCTCCCATGTGCACTTGCAGTAGTACGCGCTGCGCATCCAAGCTATCCTTCCATCGTGGCGAGGCATCTAGACCACTTTCTCCCACGTCGGCTTGTGGGTAGCGGCTCAGCCATTCATCCAGTTCGAAGGCGTATTCCCCCACGTCCACTCCTTCTGCATGCCATGGGTGTTGCCCAAAGCAGGGTATCATTTGTTTGGGGGCTGCTGCAATGCTTGCCCAATCTGCGCGGGTGACTGCATTTAAGTAGCCCCCTTGGGGCACGATGTGGTGTGTGTGGTAATCCATCATGGCATGGCGTTGTTTTGGTAAAAGCTGTAGTAGGGGCAGCTGCGGCCTTCGGCGGTGGTGCCGATGATGACGTGGTCTTGCACGCGGATGCGTAGCAGTTCGCCCGCTTCAACGATTTCCTTGGTCAGGTTTTGATCAGCCTTGCTGGGGCGGGGGTCACCACTGGGGTGGTTGTGCGCCAGCACGATGGAGCTGGCATTATGCCGAATGGCTGCCCTGAAGATGTCGCGCGGGTGGCAGTTGACGGCCGATAATCCCCCCTTGGCGATGTTGACTCGCTTGATGAGGCGGTGCTGGACATCCAGCAGCAGCGCGACCATGTTTTCTTGTTCTTCAAAGCGAAGGTCGCTGGCAAGGTACTCATAGACGGCTGCTGCATCGCGCATATCAAGCCGCTGGGCTTGTTCTTTGACGGCTCGTTGCCCCAGCTCAAAGACGGCTGCAAGGGTTGCAGCCTTAGCGGGGCCAATCCCCTTGCACAGGCTGGCAATCTCGGCTGCTTCCATGCTGCCCAATGCCGCCAAGCTGCCCGCGCTGCGTTTGATTTTGGCTGATAGTTCTAGCACGTTGCACCCACGCAGTCCCGTGCGCAGGAAGAGGGCGATGAGTTCCTCATCCGTCAGGGCTGCTCGCCCACGCCGCATCAGCTTTTCACGTGGTAGGTCCTCTTCGGGTAGTTCGCGCAGCCGCAGGGGGCGATCTTGGTCAGGCGGGTAGTCTTGGTTCATGAGTGTGTGGCTTGGTGATTATTCTTCCCCCATGTCGATGGCTTGGATTTCATCGTCAGCATCAGGGCTTGGGTTGGGGTCGATGGCTTGGATGTCACCGCTGGATGCGCTGTCTTCTGCCATTAAATCATGCTGGGTGCAGTATTCAAGCCGCTTGTTGGGGTCGGTCATGCTCTCCAAGTAGGCGGTGCCTTCATAAACGCATCCTGCATGGGCAAGCATGCCCGATTGGCGGCAGAGCAGGCGCGCGGGTGCTGTTCCCTGTGCAGGCGTGTAGGGGATTGCCTTCATGGGGAACCCCGCTGCCTGTGCTGCTTTCATGGCATCGACCCAAATGGGTAAGGCTAAGGTGGAGCCATAGCCCTTATCAATAATCTTGCAGGGTTGGTCAAAGCCAACCCAGACGGCGGCGGTCAGCTCGGAGGTGAAGCCACAGAACCATGCGTTGGTGTAGTTGTTGGTGGTGCCGGTCTTGCCACCTGCGGGCTCGGTGAATCCCAAGCGTTGCATGGCACCTGCGGTGCCACCAGGTTTGGTGATTTGCTCCAAAATTTTGGTGGTTTGGGCACAGGCTTGTTGCGCAAAGACGCGGTGTTGGCTGCGGTCGCGCTGCCAGATGAGTTGCCCATCTGCCGTGGTGATGCTTTCGATGATATAGGGTGTGGCGCGCATGCCACCATTGGCAAAGCAGGAGAAGGCGGTGCATACCTCGAAGGGTGATGCCTCCCATGTCCCCAAGTAGATGGTGGGCCCTAGTGTTCCCTTGGTTGGTTTGCGGAAGCCTGCTAGCTGGGCATTGCGGATGACTTTATCCAATCCTGCGATGTTGCCAATGCGAGCTGACATGGTGTTGCGGCTTTTGAGTAGTCCCCAGCCTGCGGGTTTGGTGCCTTGGTAGCGACCATCGGCATTGCGGGGGCTCCATCGGGGGGCTTTGGCAATTTCCCCTGGGGTGATTCGGTTGTCGGAGATGGGGCTTTGCGCGCTGCCGCCCCGCTCAAAAAAGGTGGTGTAGACAATGGGTTTGAAGAGGGAGCCAACCTGACGGTGGCTCTGCACGGCGCGGTTGAGGCGGGACTCATGCCCATTGCGCCCACCGACTGCGGCTAGGACGGCACCTGTTGATTGGTGCAGCATGACGCAGGCTCCCTGCACGTATTTGGGGTAGGTCTTGGCCTGCTGCTCGGGCGTCATGCGCGCGAGGGCGGCTTGGTACTGCGCGCGTGTTTGGTGGGGGTAGCCACGCAGTTTTTCCAGCCGCTCGCTCAGGTTGTTGTCAATGGCGGCCATGATGGCATTTTGCAGGTCGAGGTCAAGTGAAGTCTGCACCCGCAGCCCGCCCGAGTAGAGGATTTCATCGCGCAGGCTGCGCTCTTGCTTATCGAGCAGTTGGAGAATGTGGTCAACCTCCGTCCTCACCAAGTCTTGGGCGTAGTTGTCGGAGCCATACCCCTCTGGCCACTTGGGGATGAGAGGCTCGGCCATGGCGAGCTCATACTCATTTTGCGTGATGGCGCCAAAGCGCAGCATCAGCCCTAAGACCTTGTTGCGTTGCGTGGTGGCTGCGGCTAGATTGCGGTGGGGGGAAAAGGCATTTGGGTTGCAGATGATGCCAGCGAGCATCGCGCATTCGGAGAGGCTTAAGTCGCGTGGCTGCTTGGCAAAATAGCCATTGGCCGCCTGTTTGAGCCCTAAGAAGGTATGCCCCCAGAAGATGCGATTGATGTAGCATTTGAGGATGAAGTCCTTGTCATAGGTTGATTCGATGCGGCGGGCAAGTGCGACTTCAGTCAACTTGGCATCCATAGTGCGCTTGCGGTGGTTGAAGCTATTTTTGGCTAGCTGCATGGTCAGGGTGGAGCCCCCCTGTGTGGTGCGACCATGCTTGAAGACCTGCGCGACCGCGCGTAAAACCGCCTTGGGGTCGATGCCCAAGTGGGTGCGGAAGCGTCTATCCTCCTGAAGGATGAGGGCTTCAATGAAATATTGGGGTACTTCGGCATGAAGATTTTTGATTTCGCGACGATTTTCCCCATGCAGGGTGCCAATCTCTGTCCCCTTGCGGTCAAGGACAACTGATCGTTGAGGCATGCGCGCGATCTGGGAGATATCGTATCGCTGGGCCTTCACCCCATAAATGAGCGAGAGAATGATGAGGAAGACAAAGCCAACAAAACCAAGGCTGATGAGTAGGCGCAGTGGCCAGAGGATGAGGCTGGGTAGGTTACGGGTGAGGAAGGCGATGAGGCGAAAGGGAAAAAAGATGATGAGTCCCAAGCCATGCCAGAGGCTCGTGCCCTTTTTGGGGGCTTGGCGAAAATCTTGCAGCGGGTTATGAGTGGGGGTGCTGAAAAGGGCTGAGGGAGTGGGTGTGCTGACACGACCATGGCGATCCAAGGTGGGGAGGTTGGATGGGGCGGGACGACGCGCGGTGCGGGGGGCGTGGGGTCTAGTGGGTGCTGCGTCTTGATTGTCTGGGCGGAAGGGGGGTGTCATGCCTTGTGTTGTCTATTATGGGGTAAAGAAGCGGTGCTTACAAGGATAAATTGCTTGCGGGCGCGTTGTGGTTACACATGCAAAAAAAACGGCTGCCCCCATCGGGACAGCCGTTTGAAATGTTTGTGCTGATTGCTTAGGCATCAAGCAAGGCAGCCTGTGCTGCTGCCAGACGTGCTGTTGGTACGCGGTAGGGCGAGCAGGAAACGTAGGTCAGACCCAGCTTGTGGCAGAATTTCACCGAGTCAGGATCCCCACCGTGTTCACCACAGATGCCGAGCTTCAACTCAGGCTTCGTTTGGCGACCAAGCTTGGTGGCAATCTTCATCAGTTCTCCAATACCGCCTTGGTCAATGCTGGCAAAGACGTTCTTTTGGATGATTTCCTTCTCTTCATAGATGGGCAAGAAGGCACCCGAGTCATCGCGGCTCATACCCAGACCAGTTTGGGTCAGGTCATTGGTACCAAAGCTGAAGAAGTCAGCGTTTTCCGCAATGCGGTCAGCCGTCACACAGGCACGTGGGATTTCAATCATCGTACCAACGGTGTATTCGATGCTTGTTCCCTTTTCTTTGAAGACTTGCTTAGCGACATCATCAATGATTTTGCGTTGAATCTCAAGTTCTCTCTTGAAGGCGACAAGTGGTACCATGATTTCTGGCTTCACTTCAAATCCTTCGCGTTGTTGGACTTCGATAGCGGCTTCAATGATGGCGCGTGCTTGCATCTCGGTGATTTCTGGGTAGGAGGTGCCAAGGCGGCAACCACGGTGACCCAGCATGGGGTTGAATTCATGCAGTTCGCTTACGCGACGAGAAAGCACGTCTTTGGGCATGCCAAACTTTTCAGCCAAGTCATCTTGTTGTTCCTTGGTTTGAGGCAGGAACTCATGAAGTGGTGGGTCCAGCAGGCGGATGGTGGCAGGGCGACCTGCCAAGGCCTTGAAGATGCCTTTGAAATCACTCTTTTGGAAGGGCAGTAGTTTGTCTAAGGCCAATTTGCGGTCGGATACTTGACGGCTCAAAATCATTTGGCGCATGAAGTCAATGCGGTTGCCGTTAAAGAACATGTGCTCGGTACGGCAAAGACCAATGCCCGAGGCACCAAAGGCGATGGCGGCAGCGGCTTGGGATGGCGAGTCAGCGTTGGTGCGGACAGTCATCTTAGTGGCCTTGGCGCACCAGTCCATGATACGTGCAAAGTTTTGGTAGGTTTCGCTCTCTGAGGGCTTCAAGGTGCCATCAATGAGAACTTGAATGATTTCGGATGGTGATGTTTCCACCTTACCTTGGAAGACCTTGCCCAGCGTACCATCGATGGAGAGGTAGTCACCTTCCTTAATGGCGGTGGAACCAACCTTGAGCAAGCGGTTGTGGTAGTCGATGTTGAGAGCCTCAGCACCACAGACACAGACCTTACCCATTTGACGGGCAACGAGTGCAGCATGGCTGGACACACCACCACGAGCAGTGAGGATACCCTCGGCAGCAATCATGCCGCGAAGGTCTTCTGGGGATGTCTCTTGACGGACAAGAAGAACCTTTTCACCACGGGCAGCTGCATCAATGCAGCGCAAGGCGTTAAAGTAAATGTGACCCGATGCAGCACCGGGGCCAGCTGGAAGACCAGTAGCAATGCACTTGGCCTTGCGGATGGCGTCACCACTGAAGATGGGAGCGAGCAGTTGGTCAACTTGTTCGGCAGGGATGCGCTTGACAGCTGTCTTCCAGTCGATGAGACCAGCGCGTTCCATATCGCAAGCAATGCGGAAGGCGGCAACACCTGTGCGCTTGCCATTACGGGTTTGCAGCATGTAAACCTTGCCATCTTGAATCGTGAACTCAAAGTCCTGCATATCGTGGAAGTGAGCTTCCAGCGTCTTGCGGATGTTGCAAAGCTCTTCAAAGGCAGCAGGCATGACATCAGCCAATTCAGCAACAGGGGAAGGAGTGCGAACACCAGCAACAACATCTTCACCTTGAGCATTGATGAGGAACTCACCATAGAACACATTTTCACCACTAGCAGGGTTGCGAGTGAAAGCAACACCAGAGCCAGAAGCCTCGGAGGTGTTACCAAAGACCATGCATTGCACATTGACCGCAGTACCCCATTCGCTTGGGATGCCATACTTTTGGCGGTAGACATTAGCGCGGTCATTGTTCCAAGAATTGAAGACAGCGCTGATAGCGCCATCGAGTTGCTCCCATGGGTCTGCGGGGAAATTCTTACCTGTACGCTTGAGGATGAGAGCCTTGAAACGCTTGACAAGTTCCATTTGGTCTTCAGCCGTCAAATCGGAGTCCGCGAGGTGTTCGTGATGGCGTTCCACCTTCACCGCTTCAATGATGGTTTCGAAAGGTTCATGGTCTTCGTGCTCTTCCTTTTGAACACCCATGACAACATCACCATACATTTGAACGAAACGGCGGTAGCAGTCCCAAGCAAAACGTGGATTATCAGTGGCCTTAGCCATCGCTTCAACCGTCTTATCATTGAGACCGAGGTTGAGAATCGTGTCCATCATACCGGGCATCGATTCACGAGCACCGGAGCGGACAGAAACGAGGAGAGGCATCGCCTCCGTGTCACCAAACTTGAGACCGACAAGCTCCTCCATCTTGGCGATACCCTCGGCATTATCGGACTTGAGGGAAGGGGGGTAAGATTTTGCGTGATCGTAGTAATAAGTGCAGACCTCGGTAGTGATGGTGAAGCCTGGAGGCACTGGGAGACCGATGCGAGCCATTTCGGCCAAGTTTGCACCTTTACCACCCAAGAGAGGTTTCATTGAACCGTCACCGTCTGCAGTGCCACCACCGAAGTGGTAGACATATTTAGTATTGTTTTCCATATTTATTTGCTTCGTAATAGAGAATGCTCATGCTGATTTTGCGTCTTTGGGAAAATCTGTTATTTCTGTTGAAAATGAATGATTTTGGTACCATGTGACGCGGCATTCAAAGAATGATAGCACTAGTTTTTGTGATGTCAAGCGGGGAATGTGGAATTGTGGGAATGTGGCGAAAAAAACACGTGGGGGGAGGGGTGGGGG